>NZ_JBEOSD010000092.1:0-31393 GCF_040302735.1 Streptomyces sp. NPDC097619
TTTGGGGTTGGTGGTGCGGCTCTCCTGCGACGTGTGCTTGGGGGTGTTGGCGGTGTCCCTCCACGCCCCCCCCCCCCCCACCTCTGTATTGGCAGAGTCTTGGTCATCTGTCGGGTCGGTTGTGATCACGCATTCTTCCGGCACTCCATCGCAGCATCGGCGCGGCCTTCGAGGTAGACCTGACGGCTGGTGGCGTTCTGGGAGAGCGCGAAGCCGAGAACGAAGACCTTCTGGCGCTCGACTCCGTACGCGATCATCCGGCGGTTCCACAGGCTGAGATCGAACTGGCTGTGCACGGACTCGGAGTCGCTGCGGTACGGGTAGACCAGCTGGTGGGAGAGCGTGTCCTGGGGGATCTGCTGGAGGTATTCGGCGCGGTGGAAGCCGCGTTCGTGATCACTGGGGATTCGTTGGCCGGTTGTGGCGTCGCGCAGGGCACGGTCCTCGACCGTGGTGGTGATGCCTACGGGGACGCGGTATTCGTGGTCACCGTGCCGCCAGGGGATCTTCAGCAGGTGGTACCAGCGGCTCTTGGTCACTCCGATGCGTGGTTCCAGTCGGGTGATGGGGACGGGCTGTAGGACGCGGGTGCCGTCGTCGATGCGGATGCTCTCAGCGATGCGGCCTTGGTCGCACCACAGGTCATGGCCGCTGCGGCACGGTTTGATGCGCTCGTAGAAGACGGGGTTGAGCGAGCCGTGCTGCTTGTTGACGACGAGCAGCCCTCGGCGGGCCAGGGCGTCGCGGTGGACGCCGCGCAGGGCGCCGTCGTAGATGACGCCCATGCAGTCGGGGAGCACGTTCTTGAGGTGGGCGAACTGGCGGACCGCGACGGTGGCCTCGTCCTCGTATTCGCCGCCCGCCACGTGCGCGAATGTCAGGATGACGCGGGTCCAGTAGCCGTCGCTGCGTCCGGAGGCGAAGAACCATTTTGTGCCACGTACCTGCCGTTTGGCCTTCTCGCCGTTCTCGTAGTAGTCACGGGCTGCGGGGTCGACCCGGTGGGTACGCAGTTCGCCCGTGACGGGGTCGACCGTTTCCTGCTTACGTGCCTTCGACGGTGCTTTGGGCACGGTGGCATCGCCCACGAGGAGCTGCCGGCGTTCCGGACGGCTCCAGACCTTGGGCATCGAGGCGGGGAACAGACCCTGTTCCAGGGCCTGGAGAGCCGCGTACCTGCGGAACTCTTCTTCCAGCAGGTCGACGCTGGGTACGAGGAGCGTCTTCACCGCGTAGTCGTACTGGCTGCGCGTCGGTGCGGCCAGAGGCAGAGCCATGGCGGCCCTGCGGCCCATGTGGCGCCGGACAGCCGCGCGTAGGCTGCGCCACTGGCTTGCCGAGGCCAGGAGTCCGGCCGTGGAGCGCTTCGACTTCGTCACCGGGGTGAGCACCGCCATGAGCAGGTAGACGATGGGCGGGTACTCGCGTGGGCATCCCACCTGGTGCGGCGCGGGCAGCAGTTCGGCCATCTCGTACAGCAGCGGGTAGTTCAGGCAGTCCTGGACGCGCTGGTCAACGGTGCGCTGGTGGCGGTCGGTGAGCTGTCGTTTGCGGCTGGGGCGTGCGAGGTCCGGCAAAGGCGCGCCGAAGACGTCGTCAGGCATCGATCGTGCCTCCGTCCGTGTAGGCGGGGTCGGTGCGCCAGTCGTAGCCGACGATGGCTGCGGCACGGTCCAGGGAGCGCAGGCCGAGCCTTCGGGCGGCCTCCTCGATGCGCCCGGTGTGCTCGAAGGTCTCCACTGCGGCCCGGGCGGTGACCGAGGCCGGTTTGACGTAGGGGTCGTTGCCGAGGCCGATGCGGCGCAGCAGGTCGCCCAGGGCTACGCAGGAACGGGCCTGGAGGGCGGCATCCGAGGCGGGGGAGGAGGAGACGGCAAGGCGCGCGGTGGCTGTGTCGGGGTGCCGCGAGGTGACGTGTGCCGCTCGTTCGGCCAGGACGTGGCGCCCCCAGGCGTCCAGGCGGCACCAGCGGGATTCGTACTTGGTGGCGCCGTGCATCCAGACCCGGGAGCAGTCGAGGTCGAGGTCGTCGGCGACGATGTGCCCGATCTCGCCGCTGTGGCCTCCGGCCAGGGCAAGTGCGGCTGCGGCGGCGTGCCGGGTGGGCCGGGTGACGAAGGCGGCATGGTGGCGCAGCAGCACGGCCTCGTCCTCGGTCAGCGCACGAACGCCTTCGTACGTACGGGTGGGCAGGTTGATGTCACGGGTCGGGTCCTGATCGCTCAGGTCGAGCTCGCGCAGGGTACGCAACGCGGTCCGTACGACGCTCCGACGGAGCAGGCGGGTAGCGGGGGCGGACTCGGAGACGTGGCCGTGACGACTGCGGCCCTGGGCGTTCACGAAGTCCTCGGTGACGCCGGGGCCGGCATCGGGGAGGACGAGGACGCCCCGGAGCGTGGCGTAGCGGGTGTACCGCTTGAGCAGCAGGGAGAACTTGTCGTAGGTCTGCTCGGCCATCTCGTCCCGGGTGACCATGTCCTTCCAGGCGTTGAGTACTTGATCGGTGGCGTGGACGAGGGAGAGCTCGCTTCCCACGATGATGTTCCTCCGGCGGGTGAGGGTGGCGCCGACGAGTTCCGCCTGTCCGCGTAGGGCGCGGGAAAGTAGGTGGGAACCCTCGTGACTGTTCCATACATGGAACACATTGGGCATGGGTGATCTCCGCGGCAACAGGAAGTGAGCGAAAGAGTGAGAACCCCGCGCCGGCCGGTCGCCCGGCGGCGCGGGGGCGGTGGTCAGGCGGCTATGCGGAAGGTGTCGTGCTTCCGGCGTGAGCGCGCGAGGTGAGGAGTGTCCGGTACGCCTGCATCACGGCGAAGAACTGGCTGTCAGGGAGGCCCGAGATCTCCTCGGCCGTGGCCAGGAGCGGCGCCGCGGCCGGGGAAGCAGACGTCGGAGGCGGCGTGGTCGCGCGCGTGGCGACGAGTTGCATGCGCCCTTCACCGTCCTCTTCCACGACCAGGGCGTAGTCGAGCCACTCGACGAGGTGCATGCCCCGTTCAGCCGTTTTGCTGAGGTGCCTGGACAGGTGCTGGGCCAGCACCGTCGCCTCTTCGGGCGCGCCTCGCAGCAGCTTGACCGCCGACCTGGTGAACCAGGCGTCCTTCCACAGGTTCCGCAGGTAGAGGCGGGCGCGGGCGGAATCCGCCCTGCGTAGCTCGGAGAGCCTGAGGCCTTCAGCAGTGACGGTCAGCGCTCCGCGGGAGGGACTCAGAAGGCCGTTCTGTCGCATGAAGCCTTGGGCGGACTGGACGGTTGCCTCGCCCACGCCGAGACGGGCGCCCGCCTCGGGAAAAGGTACGGGGAGCATCTCGGGTCCGCCGAGCTCTACTGCAGCATCGAGCAGTTCGAGCTGCCGTCTGACGTTGATGCGCTCGGTCGGGAGGATGGCGCGTCCCCCGGATTCAGCCTGCCGTGGAGTCAACGGACGCCGCCCGGTGACAGACGGCGGAGGCCGGGGGCCTTCAGCGTTTGATGCGCAGAGTGGTGCATGTGTGGACAGCTGGTCATGGTGTGGGCCCTCAGTTCGTTTCGGTGTGAACTTCACCGATCTGCCGAGAGCCCGGTATGTTGCCGCGTCATGCCCTAACCTGATGGCGGACGCGTGGGCCCTCAGCTGACGTGTCTCAGGCGCCGCCGGAGGCCGCAATCCACCGGTGGCGCCTCTTCGTCTGCATGGGGGACGGCCGCTATAGGCGCTCCCCTTGCTTCGGCAGCCGATAGGAGCCGCGCTCGACGAGTACGAGTGCTCCGTCCCGGCGCAAGGTGGTGAGAGTGGAGCGGACGGCCTTGTCTGTCGTCTTCGGTCGGTGAACCCGCACCAGGGGTGCGACTTCTGCCGGCGACAGCACTTCGGTGCCGGTGAACGCTGCGAGGACGAGCTCCTTGAGCGTCCGCGATTCGGAGGCCGGGGGGTGCGTGTGTGGAGGCGGGTCCGTGGCCCGTGTCTCCTGAGCGTCCGCGGGGTCGACGGTCGGGTCGCGCAGGAAGTCCTCGGCGCTGGCGATCATCTCGGCCGCAGCCGACAGGCGTTCGGAGGCGATGAGACGTCGCTGCTCGGCCTGAGCGAGTTCCCGCTCCGCATCCGCCAGCTGCAGACGCACCTGATCGATCGCGTCCTGTGCCTTGGCGCAGGCTTCGTCGGCCGTGGTCCACCGATCCCGCTCAAGCGCCTCGACCTGCCGCAGATGCACCACGAAGGGGTGCGTGGCGGCGCCCTTGGCTGTGCCCATGATGTCGCTCCCCTTTCTTGATCCAAGCACACGGTAGCGGTGCGATGCGTGAGACGCAGCAGAATCTCGAACATCGATGGTGCTTTGCTGCTTTGGAGAGGCACGAAGGTCAATCCAGCGAAGCAGTAAGCGAGTTGCGGAGAAGATGGAGTGCTCTTCGTTGCAGGTGGAACCAAGGTTCCACTCCGTGTGTGCCGGCCTGAACCATGTTTCCGTTGGCGCATGCCGCACTGGAGTCGGAGGGTGCGATGCACTGGGGTACTGCACAGGTCGGGATGCGGCATGGCCGGCCGTGGCGGTGATCGAGGCGCCCGGTGATCTCGATGCGGCCCGATGGGCCGTTGCGCTCCCCGCAGCAGTCATTCGGGTGTGGTCCGTCATCCAGGTGCGGGGGAGCAGGCTGGCCAGGGCGGCTCGGTCAGCCGGGGCCTGTAGTTGCAAACACTGCCCCAAAGAGTGGGTGGACCTCTACCCTTGTTCCATACTTGCAACATCGGTGAAGTGTTGTCCGAGGAGTCGAGGCGGAGAAAGGTGCGGGCCCATGGGTGCGTGGGATGATCTCGGCATGCCCAGGAGCAGTAATGACCAGGTGCCGCGCCACTATGTGGTCGACGGCTCCTGGCCCCATGCCGCTCTCGCGCCGGACGCCCCGGTCAGCGCCCACTACGGCCAGGCGTTCGCACGCAACCTGGAACGGGCCATGGCTTCCACGGGGCACACCCTGCGCACTCTCGCCGACTCGACGGGCGTGACCCATTCCACGGTCAGTAGGGTTCTCAACGGCAAGGTCATGCCCGACCTGGGGACGCTTGCCCGACTGGAGGCGGCCTTCGGCTTCCAGCTCTGGCCGGGGCCGGCGGCTCTGCCTCCGGATCCTTCCTCCCGCTGAATAGCCTGCCCGTACGCCTTTCGGCTACTGCCGCCTTGCGCGGCCGCCGCGCGGCGCGACGATTTTTCCATGTGCATGTATGCACCGCCGTTGCGGCGGATGGTCTATCTCTTGTGCTTCGATCTGCGACGCAGGTTGCTCCTGGCCTCCGGGTCGTCACCCGCTGGCGATGACGTCCTGACACTCCCGATGATCCGATGTCGGGAGGGTGAGGCGTACGAGAGGGCGTCGGGACGGCTCCTCTCGGGTCGATCGGTGCGGCGCGGGGATGTCGTCGCACGCGTGCGTGCGACACCTTTCCCAGGGGGTGGGTGCCGCGAGGTGCGCATCTACACGGCCCACTCGCTCGTCCCGCAGGCTGGCCTTGAGGGCTGCTGGATTCCCTGGTGTGACGCCGTTCGGGACTTGGGTCATCTCGAGATCGCGGAGCTCGCCGTCTTCGTCGAGGGATACCCCGGTGGCTGGATCCCCGACGGCTGGATCACGCTCGAGCCGTGAGTTCTTGGATCAGCGCGCGTTTCTTATAAATTCCTCTCCGCGCTTGCGGTACGGTTCTTATAAGTTTCCGTCGCTCACCGGAGGTTCCATGGCCCTGTCCCTCGTCGCTCCCACCCCCGAACCCGGAGATGCCGACGCGCAGTTGGCGAATCTGGGTACGAAACTGGAGTACCTGCACCCGGCCCTGTACGCCGGCGAGGCGGCGCGGCGGACGGCCACCCCCAACCACCCGGCCAACACGGCGGGCACCCGCGCCTATCAAGAGCACGTGCGGATCCTTAGGGAGGAACACATCCTCAACGAGGGGTGGCAGCGGCTCCTGCATGATCACCTGGAGCTCGTCTACAACCCCGAGAAGGCGATAGCGATCGGCGTCATGATCGGGGACGCAGCGACGGGCAACCGCCACCAGCACGCCACCAACCTCCGCAAGAGGGGCGCCGCCACAGCCCGAGCGGCCGAGCGCAACAACGAGCAGCTGGAGCTGTTCCTCTCCCCTCCCGGCCCGGACGAGGCCGTGCTCAGCGAGGACGAGGCCGAGGCGCTGCAGATCTGGTTCCTCGTGTCCTACCGCGTCCAGGCCGGAGACTCCGTGCGCATCCACAGCGAGCTCTCGCTTCCGGCCAAGGTCGAGAACGGGTTCGTCGCCGAGTGGAAGAGGCGCATCCCTCTTCCGGTCCTCGAAATGGACGGAATCGAACCTCCGGACGAAGATGGGCCCGAGGAGATCGACATTCCCGTCGACTTCCGCTGACGCCCCAGGTCAGGGCGGCGGCCTGGTCGCCGTCCTGACACGCACCACCGATCCCGAGGCAGTCTCACCATGGTGACCCCGTCCCGCATCACGATCGCCCGCAAGCGCCGGGGCATGACGCTCGCTGATCTCGCCAAGATCACCACGCTCTCGCTGCAGAGCCTGTCGAACTACGAGACGGGCCGTACAGCCCCGCGGCGTGCCACGATCGCTCGCATCGCAGCCGCCCTCGACTTCCCGGAGACCTTCTTCGAAGGGCCGGAACTCGACGAGTTGCCGGCCGACGGCATCTCCTGGCGGGCCCGCAGCAAGACATCGGCGCGCACGCTGGACGCCGCGCGATCGGCCGGCACCCTCGGGGCGATGCTCTACGACTGGATCGACCGACGCTTCCGGCTTCCCGCTCCCGACGTCCCGTCCTTCACCAAGCCGGACCCGGAAACGGCGGCGGACATGGTCCGCACCCGCTGGGGCCTCGGATCCGCACCGGCTCCCAACATGGTCCACCTGCTCGAATCCCACGGAGTCCGGGTCTTCTCCCTCGCACCCGACTACGTCGAGGTGGACGCCTTCGCCGTCTGGCGGGACGGCACCCCCTTCGTCTTCCTCAGCACCATGAAGTCCGTCGAGCGGGGACGCTTCGACGCTGCGCACGAACTCGGCCACCTCGTGATGCACGGCAGCGACCGTGCCTGCTCGGGACCGGAGGCGGAACGCCAGGCCAACGACTTCGCCAGCGCCTTTCTCATGCCCACCGCCAGCGTCCTCGGGCACATGCCCCGTGGAGCCCACGTCGACCAGATCATTAAGGCGAAGAGCATCTGGAAGGTCTCGGCCATGGCGTTGACCTACCGGATGCGCGACCTCGGGCTCCTCAGCGACTGGCAGTACCGCTCGGCATGCACCGAGCTGAGCAAGCGGGGCTACCGCACGGATGAGCCGCACGGGATGAAGCAGCGGGAGACGTCCCAGGTCCTTCCCAAGGTCTTCCAGGCCCTGTGGGCCAGCGGCATCCGCCCCGCTGTTGTCGCGGCTGAGTTGGGGCTGACCACCGAGGAGATGAACAAGATGCTCTTCGGTTTGACGGTGACCATGGTTGAAGGCGAGGGAGATCGCGCGGAGCGAGCCGCGCGGCCTGCGCTCTCGCTCGTGCCCTGAATGCCCCCTTGTCGAGTTGCACCTTGAGCCCGCCGCTCAGACAGGCGGGGAGCCACCCCACCAGTCCTGTGGCGCGAAGTCCGAGACATCGTGAGTCTCGCCGCTGCTGAGTACGCTTACCTCCGATCCGAACCCGGCGAAGCCGACCGCAGTGGCCCGACGTTGATCATCAGCGCCTCGGCTTCCTCCAAACCGTCGCCGTTGAGATGCTGCGAGAGCGCAGGGACGGCGCTCGCTTCCGACCCGCTGGCCGTATCGGTCCAGGAGGTGGCGACGGTCAATAATGCCGAGGACGTCCGGGCCCTTGAGTGACAGATCGCGGCGCTGCGGAACAGCACGTCGAATGAGAGCGCGCACGCTGCCCCAGAGCCTCTGCTTCGGCGCCGTGTCCGCTGAGGGGACTACGCGGCCTGGGCGCCGGGTCGCTTGAAGACCTGGCGGCCGTGCCAGAGGACGAACTGCTGGCTGATGGTGGGACGCCCGGGGCGGGGTGTGGCGACTGGCCGGCCGTGGAGGTCGTCGACGGCTCGGCCGACCGGGCCGCGGGCGACGTACAGCTCGGAGACCTGGATGCGCAGGTCCGGCAGGAGGCCGAGGGCACCAAGGTCGAAGAGGGTGTGGTGCAGGGAACACAGGGCCAGACCGTTGTTCACCTCGTCGGGGCCGTTCTGGCTGTGCCAGCGAACGTGCGCGGCCTCCAGGCCGACGGGGTTGCGGCCGAGGGCGCCGTCGAAGCCACAGAAGGCGCAGGCGTACGCGTAGGCGTGCAGGACCTCCTCGGCGAACCCGGCTCGGCGTCGGCGCCGCTTCCGTTCCGCGGCGGTGGGCGCGGTGCCGTCGAGATCGGTAGCGAGGTCAAGCCCGACGGCGTCGCAGATGGGTGCCTCGAGCACGGAGGTGAAGTGCTGCTCAAGGAGGAGGCGTACGGCCGCAGCCAGCGTGCCGGGTTCGGCAAGCAGCGTTTCCACGCCGGAATGAAGGCGACCGTGTGCCCCTCGGGCGCGCAGTACGCTGCCCCGCTCCGGAGCGTCGGGGCCGATCTCGTTGCCGTCCCGGTCCCGCAGTTCCCACAGCTTGCGCTCCAGGTGTACGAACGGCATCGCCGCCCGTTCCCGAGCCCTTGCAGGGTTCGTCATTGCCGGCCCGAAGTCGTTGATCAGTCTGCTGACCGGTTCCTCCACCTCGTCGTACGAGACGGCCGTGCTCCCGATCTCGGCGAACCTCCCCAGCAGCCACAGCACGAGCAGCGGCTTGTGCGGTGCACGTCGGCCGCCTATCTGCGCCCTACGCAGCGCTGACAGTGTGCTCAGCAGCTCATCTCGCGTCACGGAATTTGCCCCCTGTCCAAGCCCGCTTCACTGTGCTTCGCGATTGTTGCAAGCTCTCCCGCGCCGACTTCAGGGGCTGCTGCATGCGGGACGGGACGTCGACCTCGTGGACCGGGTGTAGGCGTCGAGAGCGTTGGTCGCCCACAGGGGCACGAGCCGGGGGACTTCGGATGCAGGAACGATGCCTCGCAGGCAGCGGAGCCCGAGTTTGGCCAGAGAGTCGGCGGCCTCGTTGAGAGGGTGGCCGACGTGCGCCTTCTCGTGGACGAAGGTCAGACCGGGCGTGTACTCGGCGATCATCTGGAGCTTGAGGAGGGTGGGGGTTCGCCCCTCGGAGCGCAGCTCGGTGTCGTAGCCCGCGGGCATGCCCGATCCGCCCTGCGCCCACTGGGCGAGGAAGTGCAGAGCGCTGAGGCTGTCGCAGCGCACCTCCACCGGGCGGCCGGGCGCGGCGGTGAGGACCGCGTTCAGCCCCCAGTAGACGGCCCGGAGCTCATGGACGACGACGCGGGTGGAGGACTGGGTGAGCCGCCGTGGGTGCAGGTGGGCCCGTACTCCGCTGTGGCCGGTCGTCGCCACGTAGCCGCAGCTCGCGAGCTCTGAGGCGACGGATGCGTCCGTGGCCACCACGATCGGGCCGGCCACGGGTTTGACCTGGTCGTGCACGCGTACACCCTGAGGGCTGCGCGTCGGGCGCGGGCTGCAGGCGCGCGCGAGCGGTGAGCGTCGGCCCATCCGACTTCTCCTTTCATCTATGGGGGCGAACAGGAGCTCGCAGCCGGATCAGCCGGTCTTGACCCATTCCTGGCAGCGCTGGGTCTGGAAGTACTCGCTCTTCTTCAAGGTCACGCGGCCCGGGCCGTTCAGGTTGTTGTTGGCGATGATCGCGTCGAACTCGCCACTCGCGTTCTTGAGCCGGGCCCAGTAGCAGCCGAAGTCGTCGTCCGGTCCCGCGGTCTTGTAGGTGCCCGGTGCGATGTCCTCGCCGACCAGGTACTCCCCGTCGCCGGCGAAGGTGCTGGCCGGACCGGGGTCCTTGGTGGGCGCCGGCTCGGGCGTGGTCGTCTCCGGTGCCGGGGAAGCGGGCTCCGCCTCGGTCGTCTCCGGTGCGGGGGATGTTGGCTCCGGCTCGGTCGTCGGGGTCGTCGTCTCGACTGCCCGGGGCTTCTCGGACGCGGTGGGCGGGTTCCCCGTGTCGTTGCCGTTCGCCCCGATCGCGGTGCCGATCAGCAGAGCGACGACGGCCGTGGCGCCGTGGGTCAGCCACGCCTTGCGGCGGGTGGGCTTCGTGGCGGGGAGCGGCTGAGCGGGTCCGGGCCCCCAGCTGTCGGGAAGGGGCTGCGGCGGGTGCTGAGTGCTCATGGTCAGTTCTCTCCAGAGGTGAAGTGCTGGTCGGACCGGGGCCCGGTAGCCACACCGGGCCCCGTAGACAGCAAGAGGGAGGGGGCGGACTACCAGCCGCGGATCTTGCGCCCGAAGTCCGTGTCGGGCCCGAGCAGCGCGTCGGCGACCCGGCCGCCGGAGTCCTTGGCGCCGCCACCGAAGTTCAGGGCACCGGCCGCGTTGGCGCTGGCGGCCACGCCGTCCCAGTAGCGGGCCTCGCGCTCGAAGCGCACCGGCTCCAGCAGCCGCAGCAGCTCCTCGACGCTGAGCCGGCTGCCACCGTTCGCCCAGCTGGTCGCCTGGTGGGCAGCGATCCCGAGGCCGGCGAGCACGGCGGGGGCCGAGACGGTGCCGCGCGCCGCGAAGTGCGGGAAGAGCGCCGAGATCACCTGAGACAGCATCGGGACGAGTTCGCGCTCGGCCTGCTCGGCGCTCACGCCCTCCGGCAGGTCGCCCTCGTGGACCGTCGCCGAGGACAGCCCCAGCCCGCCCCGCCCGTGCAGCGCCGTGATCACCAGGACCCGCAGCGCAGAGAGCGTCACGACCTCCGGATCGGTCTTGGTCAGCTGGCGCTTGCGGCCCTGCACCAGCTTGCTGAACGGGACGATCTTCCCGTCGTGCTCGACCTTCACCGTCTCCGAGATCCGGTGCGCGAGCTGGGTGCCCATGTCCCGCTGGTCCATCGACATCGCCAAGTTCTTGGCCACCGGCACACCCTCGACGTTGCGGTCGTAGAAGATCTGCCGGGCGTCCTCGACGGTAAGACCGAAATACAGCTCAAACGGCACCCGGACCTGGCCGAGCTTCTCGTACGTCGTCCCGAACCGCTCCGGGTTGTCGTACAGCTCGTGCCACGCCGTGACCTGCGTCTCCCCGTCGATGGCGACGACGGGCGAGCCGGGCAGCACCGTGATGGTGCGGATGCCCGTGCCCGCGATCAGCTCGTCGCCGACCGCGGCCGGGTGGCCGTCGAGCCACAGCGTGATCGGCGGCGTGGACCAGGCGGCGCCGTGCCCGCCGCTGATGCCGGTGGCGATGTAGGAGGCGTACGAGGTGACGTTCCGCCCCTTCTGCGTCGCCTTCAGCATTCGCTGGACCAGCCCGCGCACCTCGGCGTGCCGGCGCAGGGTGCCCGAGGCGTACTTCAGGGCGCGCTTGTCCTCCTCCGCCTTCGGCGAGGGGACGAGCTGCAGCAGGGTCGGCAGCCCCATGGTCCCGATCACGGCGTCCGGGCGGAACGGGGTCACGGTCAGCTGGATGCCCTCGACGGCGGCGGTCGGCATGGTGATGGTCATCGGTGGATCCCTCTCGGCATGGAGTCGATCAGCCACACGGGGTGGTGGCCGGTGCCGCCTGTCTGACGACTGAGGCGATGCGCTCCGAGAGTGGCGGGGCGGCGAGGGAACTGAACAGTGAAGTTCTGATAACCGAGGTTATCGAAGAATGAAAGGTATCGAGTGCAGGCTGTGCTCTAGGGTGTGGGCCATCCCCGAATCCACCGCACCATCTGGTGCCAGGGGTCCGGCAACACCGCCGCCTATCGACTGAGAGGAGGGAACGCCGTGACGGATGCGCTCTTCCGCGGCCCTGCCGCCGGTGCCGCAGCTAGCCCCTTGCTCTCGATGCCCGAGATCGCTGCGTTGGCACAGGTCAAACGGCCGGTCGTATCGACGTGGCGCCGACGCTACACGGGCTTTCCGGCGCCCGTGGCCGAGATGGCCGGCCGCGTTCAGTTCGATGGCGAGGAGATCGCGCAGTGGCTCCTTTCCACGGGGCTTGGCAATGCGGATCCGGCTCAGCTGCGCGCCGAACTCGTGCTTTACAGCCTGGCCGCACATGCAGACCGCTCTGATGCGCTGCGTACGGTCGACACCGTCGGCGCGCTGCTCTCTCTGCGGTACCTCGATGAGCAGCCCCTGGCTGGGGAGAACGGGGAGGAAGCGACGGCGCCCCTGCGGCTATGGGACACGATTATGGGCCGCGCTGAGCGCATCGACCCGGACGACGAGTTTCTCCTGCGGGAGCTTCAGGTCGCAGACGAGGACGCCGTTCCGCTCGTACGCCTTGCCGAGGACATGATCGAGGCCGCCTACGGTGAGCGAGGAGCTTACGAGTGGCTGCTTGCCTCGCGCTCGCGGCTCGGTGCCACCACGCTTGCTGCCGACGCCCTGGCCCCGGAGCTCTTGAACCTCCTGGTACAGCTCGCGGACCTGCGCCCCCGCCTCGGGCGAGGTGAGCGAGTCACGCTGGCCGACCCGTACGCCAGGGCAGGCGACGTCCTGGCGGCTCTCATCCGCGAGGCGGAGCAACCGGAGAGCATCACTGCCTTGGCAGCGGACCCCGACGAGCGTCTGGCCCGGATCGTTCGCCGTCGCCTCCTGTTGGCCGGCATCGACGAGTTCGCACTCGATGTGCAGACCGGCACGGATCTGGAGGAAAGGCTCGCCGACCCACAGATCGTCGTCACGCAACTCCCGTATCGCCCTGGCGAAGACCGGTCCGTGCTAAGCGCGCTGGCAGACGTGGAGCGGATTGCGGACCTGCTCGGACCTGGATGCACCGCCATCGTGCTCGGCCCCGCCGATGCCCTTGTCGACGCACTGACGGGCACCGAGGAGTCCAAGCTGCGTTCGGCCCTGTTGCGGCGCAACCTCGTCGAGGCCGTCATTGCCCTGCCAGCCGGCACTCTGCCTTACCGGCCCGCGTATCGGCCGGCCCTCTGGGTCCTCACCCGCGAGCCGGTTCCGGACGCGGAGGGATATGTCCTTCTCGTCGACATCAGTGCGGAGGCGCTTACCGAGCGCGTGAGCGCTCGCCTCGCTGAGGACGTTCTGTTGTGGCGGGCGGAGGGTTTCCAGGGGCTTGGCGGCCATGACCCTCGCTACGGGCGAGTCGCACGCGTCGCGGACTTGGACCGGGCGTTCGGAGGCCCGCTCACGCCTCCGGGCCCGCCCGCCTCCCAGATCCTGGCGCGCACGGTCATGGAGCGTCCCGCGCTGATCGCCGAGGCCGAGACCCGACTGGAGCGTGTCGCTGAGGAGGTACGGACCTATGGCAAGCAGCACGGCCCTTTCCGGGGGCGCGTCCAGCGACGCACGGGTCGCCTGCCGGAGCGAACGACTTTGGGAGCGCTGCTCAAGCAGCGGCGGGTGGCGAAGCTCAAGGGCCACCGTGTCGATGAAACGGACATCAGCGGTGCGGGCCACCACACCGTGATTGGTCCAGAGGAGATCACCGGACTCAGTCCGGTCGGCGCCCGCCGTATCGACCGGCTCGTACTGGCTGCGAAGTACGACCACGTGGCACTCACCGAGCCCGGCGACCTCGTCTACACCGTGGTCCCCGAACTCGGCCTCTACGTTGACCACGAGGGCTTCAAGGTCGTCACCTTCCCGGCGCGGGTGCTGCGTGTCCGTAGTGACGGTGAACGACCTTTGACGCCACGTGTGCTGGCCGCGCTGCTCCGTGCCGCTCGTGCGACCAGGCGCAGCCCGAGTGCCGTGCGCCCCCGTCGCATCGAGGACTACCAACTACCTGACCTCGATCCGGACGACATCGAGCGCTTCGACGCGCTCCTGGCGGAGACGGAACGGCGCGGGCAGCTGCTACAAGCTCAGGTTGACGCGCTCGATGAAGCGAAACGGCTGACAATCGCCGGCCTGGCCGACGGCACGCTCACAATCGACGAAGCCGCCCCGAATCGCTCCATGCTGTAACCCTGTTGAACTTCTGAAATCCGACGCCACCAAGGAACCAGGAAGAAGGAACGATGCCCCCGCGTAAGCGAGCCACCGCCGGTCAGGGCGAACTGCCCGGCGTCTCCAGCACCAAAGAGATCCAGGACATCCTGTGGAAGGCCGCCGACAAGCTCCGCGGCTCCATGGACGCTGCCCAGTACAAGGAGTTCGTCCTCGGCCTGGTTTTCCTGAAGTACGTCTCCGACGCCTTCGCAGAGCGGCGCGCCGAGCTGGCCGCCGACCCTGAGCTCGCGGAGATCCCGGAGCATCGCCGCGGCGCCTTCCTGGAGGAGCGCGACGAGTACACCAGGAAGGACGTCTTCTGGGTGCCGCAGACCGCCCGCTGGGACTACATCGCCGAGAACGCGGCTAGCGTGGAGGACGGCGTTGGCAAGCTCCTCGACGACGCCATGGACGAAGTGATGAAGGCCAACAAGGCCCTCACCGGCGTCCTCCCGAAGATCTTTAACCGCGACAACGTCGACCAGAGCCGGCTGAAGCAGCTCGTCGACCTGATCAGCGACGCCCGTTTCACGGGGCACGGCGACCGCCCGGCACAGGACGTGCTCGGTGAGGTCTACGAGTATTTTTTGGAGAGGTTCGCGAGGGCCGAGGGCAAGCGCGCGGGCGAGTTCTACACCCCGGCGAGCGTGGTGCGCCTCATCGTGGAAGTCCTGGAGCCGTACGAGGGCCGTGTTTATGACCCGGCCTGCGGTTCGGGCGGCATGTTCGTCCAGTCCGGCAAGTTCGTCACCAAGCGGCGCGGCCGCGACCATAGCCACGACATCGCGGTGTACGGCCAGGAGGCCAACGAGCGCACGTGGCGGTTGGCGAAGATGAACCTCGCGATCCACGGCATGGACCCGAAGGGCGTCGGTGAGCGCTGGGGCGACACCTTCGCGGACGACAAGCTGGCCGACCTCAAGGCCGACTTCGTCATGGCCAACCCGCCGTTCAATATGTCTGATTGGGAGAGGAAGGCGGACGACCGGCGGTGGAAGTTCGGTGTGCCGCCACTCTCCAACGCCAACTACGCGTGGCTTCAGCACATCGTGTCCAAGCTTGGTGACCGAGGTTCGGCCGGCGTTGTCCTGTCCAACGGCTCGATGTCCTCGAAGCAGTCCGGCGAGGGCGAGATCCGCGCGGCGCTCGTCGAGGCTGACCTGGTTGCCTGCATGGTCGCGCTCCCGGGCAACCTGTTCCGGACGACAGCCATCCCTGCCTGCCTGTGGTTCCTCACCAAGGACAAGACCCCTCAGGGTGCGAAGGCCCTAGAGGACCGGCGGAGCCAAGTGCTGTTCATCGATGCGCGCGCGATGGGCACGATGGTTGACCGCACTGAGCGCGTTCTTACGGACGAGGACCTGGAGAAGATCTCCGACACGTATCACTCGTGGCGTGGCACTAAATCCGCGCAGGAGAAGGGGATCTCGTACGAGGACGTGCCTGGCTTCTGCTACAGCGCCACGCTGGAGGAGGTCGCCAAGCACGACCACGTGCTTACGCCTGGGCGGTACGTGGGAGCGCCGGAGGCTGAGGAGGACCCGGACGCGGAACCAGTGGGCGAGCGCATCGCCCGTCTGACGAAGGAACTCTTCGCTCACCTCGACGAGTCCGCACGGCTTGACGTTGTGGTGCGCGAGCAGTTGGGGAGGATCGATGGCTGAGCGAACGGTGTCGCTTGCAGAGCTGGTCGACGAGAATCAGATTGAAGTCGGGGCTGGACGGCCTCGATCGGTCAACCAGGAACTCCCCATTTTGAGGGTTGCAGATGTCTTGGATGGCAAGATTGGCTCGCCCGATTTCAGCTCATCCCTGGAGAGTCATTCTCGGGATCATGGCCCAAAGGTCTCACGCCCCGGAGACATTGTCCTCACTGTCAAGGGAACTGTGGGCCGGGTTGCCTTGATTCCGAGCGAAGCCCCGCGTTATGCCTACAGCCCACAGCTGTGTTACTTCCGGCCGCACGCCGATGGTCCGCTGATGTCGCGATATCTGTACTACTGGTTCAGGAGTGCCGATTTCTGGATTCAGGCGAATGCTCTAAAGGGGCAAACCGACATGGCGGACTTCATCAGCTTGGGTGACATTTTGTCGCTCAAGCTGCGGGTTCCCTCTCTGGCGCAACAAGAGGGTGTAGTTGGTGTTCTTGGGTCGCTGGACGACAAAATTGCTGCTAATGAGCGCATCGCTCGCACGGCCCACCAGCTAATGGAGTCAAAATATGTGAATGCTCTGAACGCGGGGTCGACTCAACAAGAACTGGGGAAGTTGGCAGAGTTTCATAACAGGAAGAGGGTGCCGCTCTCATCTCGGCAGCGTGCGGAAATCCCGGGCCCCTACCCCTACTATGGTGCAGCTGGCGTAGTAGATTACGTTCGCGATTTCCTGTTCAGCGGACCTCACTTGCTGGTTGGGGAAGATGGAACTGTAATCACGGAAGAACGTAAGCCTGTCACTCAGTACGTATGGGGCGATTTCTGGGTGAACAACCATGCGCATGTGCTAACGGGAAGGTCCATTTCCACCGAGTTGCTGGCGGTGGCACTACAGCTCACTGATGTTTCAGCGCTGGTGAGTGGTGCTGTGCAACCAAAGCTCAACATGCGAAACCTCAGCAAGCTTGAAGTGCCGCTGCCCACTGAGGTGGAAAACGGCTTGGACAGGGCTATCAGCGATCTTATGGCTCTGGTTCGTGGGCGGAACGACGAAAACCGTACCCTCGCCGCCCTCCGCGACACCCTGCTCCCTCAACTCATGTCCGGCAAGCTCCGCGTCCGTGACGCGGAGCGGATTGTGGAGGCCGTCGTATGACGAGCGACCGCGCGAAGCGCGACGGCAAGATGACCGAGGCTACGTGGGAGAGCCTGGCCATGGAGCAGCTTGCGGAGCTCGCCTGGGAGGTGAAGACGAGCGAGGACATCGCTCCCGGATCCGGGCAGCGGGCGGACTGGGATGACCTCGTCCTGCACGACGAGCTCAAGGACGCCATCGAGCGGCTGAACCCCGAGCTGCCGCCCAAGGCCGTCCGCGACGCTCTTCGCATCGCGACCGACGTGCGGTCCGCGGAGGCATACCCGGAGAACAAGCAGGCACACGCCCACATGGTCTCCGGCATCCGGCTCACGTACACCGATGACTTCGGCGCTGAGCAGAGCCCGACCGTCCGCCTCGTCGACTTCAACAACGCTGATGCGAACACGTACTTCGTCGTCAAGCAGGTCACCCTGCGGGACAACAACGGCGGCCACCGCCGCTTCGACGTCGCCCTCTACGTCAACGGTCTTCCGCTGGCCGTCGTCGAACTGAAGAGCGCCGCCGCCGAGAACGCGACGCTCAAGGACGCGCACGCGCAGATCCAGACGTACGTCGCCGAGTTCCCGATCGCGTTCCGCTACAACGTCCTGTGCCTCGTCTCGGACGGCATCACCGCAAAGTACGGCACCGTCTTCACGCCGTACGAGCACTTCGCCCCGTGGAACGTGGACGAGGACGGCAAGCGCGTCGACACCAATGCCCCCGACTACGACGGTCTGGAGGCGTTGAATCTCGCCCTCTACGGTCTGTTCACCCAGCCCCGTTTCCTCTCCCTGGCGGCCAACTTCGTCAACTTCACGCCGACCGGCAAGCGGATCGCTAAGCCGCACCAGTACTTCGCCGTCACCAAGGCTGTGAACGCGATCGTCGAGGCGTCCCGCAGCAACGGTCAGGCCGGCGTGGTCTGGCACACGCAGGGCGCCGGCAAGTCCGAGGAGATGGTGGAGACCTCCGCTCTGGTCTCCCGACACCCGGCGCTGAACAATCCGACCATCGTCGTGGTCACTGACCGCAATGACCTCGACGACCAGCTGTACGAGACGTTCCAGGACAGCATGACCCTCCTCCGCCAGGCACCCCTCCAGGTGACCACCCGCGAGGAGCTGCGCACCGAGCTGTCGAGTCGACGCACCGGCGGGATCATCTTCACGACGCTGCAGAAGTTCGGGCTCACTCCTGAGGAGAAGGCCACCGGCGTCAGCCATCCGCGGCTCTCCGAGCGCCGCAACATCCTGGTCGTCGTCGATGAGGCGCACCGTTCCCACTACGACAGTCTTGATGGATACGCCCGCCACCTGCGCGACGCGCTCCCGTATGCCACGTTCATCGCCTTTACTGGCACCCCGATCTCCAAGGCCGAAGCCGACACGTGGGCAGTGTTCGGGGCGGAGATCGACCGCTACGACCTCAAGCGGGCCGTGGACGACGACGCCACCGTGCGTGTCTACCACGAGCCACGGGTCATCGACGTCTCTCTCCCGCCCGGCGTCGACCCCGACGCCATCGACGAGCAGGCCAACGCTCTGACCGAGGGTATGGACGATGCAGAGCGCCGCCGTGCCATGCAGAGCGCCGCCACCATGAACACCGTGTACGGCGCAGACGACCGCATAGCGACCCTCGCCGACGATCTGATCGAGCACTGGGAGCAGCGCCGCGAGCTCATGAAGCCGCAGATCGGCGGCCCCGGCAAGGCGATGGTCGTCTGCGCCACCCGTGAGATCTGCGTGCGGCTGTACGACGTCCTCGCCAAGCGACGCCCCGACTGGGCGAGCGACAAGGTCGATGAGGGCGTCATGAAGATCGTCTTCCACAGCGACCCCACCGACCTCGAATTTCTCCGCAAGCACGGCCTGCGCAAGTCCCAGCAGAAGATCGTCCAGAAGCGTGCCAAGGACCCCGACGATGCACTCGAGCTGCTCATCGTCCACTCGATGCTGCTCACTGGCTACGACGCTCCGCCCATTCACACCCTCTACATGGACCGTCCGATGCAGGGTGCGAACCTCATGCAGGCCCTCGCCCGCGTCAATCGTCGCTTCCGCGGCAAGCAGGACGGCCTCCTCGTCGGCTACGCCCCACTCACCGACCACCTCACGAAGGCGCTCGGTGAATACTCGCCCAGCGACCAGGAGGACAAGACGCTCGGCGCGGACATCGAGCGAGCGATCACCCACGTCAAGAACGAACTCAACGACATCAAGGGACTCCTGGCCGGTAGCCGCTGGAAGGAGTTCCTCGCCGACACCGCGCACCCGGAGCCCCGCAAGCGTGCGCTGCGACTGGTCTCCAACTATCTGCGCGACCCGAAGACCCCCGGCAATCAGGTAGAGGGCGACGCCAAGCCGCTGTCCACAAAGTTCAAGGAGAGCGCCTACCGCCTGGAGCGCTACTACCGGATCTGCTCCATGAGCCGGGAGATCGTCGAGCGCTGCGAGGACCTGGAGAACTGGCGGCGCGACATTGCCTTCTTCACCGAGGTCCGTGCCTGGATGGTCAAGCTCGACGCCGCCGATCGGGAGGCGAAGGGCGAACCCCTCTCCGCGGAGGTCCAGCTCTACCTCAAGCAGCTCGCTGCCTCCGTCGTCGACGCCGACGACATCACGGACCTGTACGAACAGGCCGGCATAGGCAAGCTGGACATCACCCACCTCAACGAGGCCCAGCTGCGCAAGCTGGAGAACTCAGAGACGCCGCATCTTGTCGCCGAGGCCCTGCGGCGCCTGATCCAGCAGAAGATGCGTGAAGTCACCAAGCACAACATCGTCCGCCACGAGAGTTTTGCCGAGCGTCTCGATGATCTGATGAGGCGCTACATGCTCCAGCAGCTGACTAGCGCCCAGACAATCGCCCTACTGGCCACCATGGCAGCGGAGATCGCCGTGGAGGCCCGCCGTGGCGAACACTTCGACCCGCCGCTGAGCCACGCCGAACTCGCCTTTTACGACGCCGTCGCGCACCGCAACATGGCCGAGCTCATCACGGGTGGAGACGACACCCTCGCCCGGATCGCCCGCGCGCTCGTGAAGGACATCCGGGAGAACCTGTCCGTCGACTGGCTTTCCCGGGAGCCTGTCCGAGCCAAGCTCCGCTCCCGCATCCGCCGGGTGCTCGCGAAGTTCGACTACCCCCCGGAGGAGGAGCGCGAGGCCGTCGACCTGGTTCTCAAGCAGATGGAGACCTTCGCGCAGGAGTGGGCGCCCAAGGCGAAGTAGGTATGGCCCCCGGCATGGTTGGCGGGGTGCTGAGGAGAGATCCGGTCGCGTGGTACGCGCCAGCGGCCGGATCAGTCCCGAGCGTCAGGGGCAGGAGCGCCTCGTCGCCATTGCTCCAGCACCAGCCAGAAGTCACGGGGCCAGGACATGGCCCGAGGGTCGAAGGAGTAGTTCTCGAGCGTTGCCGATCTCCACAGGACCTCGGCGTGCTCTGCTTCGTCCCCAAGGAGTCGGGCGGCCGCCAGGTGACCGCGCGCTGCGCCGTAGTTTCGGCGCTCCGCGGCGTTCACGAGAGCGGGCCAGAGTTCCCACACCAGGAACTGTTGTAGCGCTCGCAGGTGATCGCCGGCCTTCTGGCAGAGCGAGTCGGCAACATTCCGATCCACCTCGTCCGCCTGACGGTCGAGTTCATAGAGCTTGTCGTCATCCCAACCGTGTTTTTCGACGAGCTCCCTCCAGAAGGTCCAGGAGCGCTCTGCCTTGGCACGCGCGTAATCTTCCAGCTCCTCCTGAGTGAGTCGGGGAAAGTCCAGATCACCCTGCGTCTCGAGGTCGGAAGTGCTCGACGTCGGACTGGCCTCGTCGCCGTACCTGATCTGCGTGAGAACTTCCAGCAGGCGGAGCGAGGACTCGACCTCTTCGTCACGGACCAGACCGCAGATGTCGGCGATGTCCTGGGCCACCTGGTTCCAGTCGCTCTCCGCGATGTGGTTGTCGAGATCATCGGCCAGCCAGTCCGCCGAGCCGCGGCCACGGAGATCGTCCAGAAGCTTCTCCACCTTGGAATCGAGGCGCTCTTTGACCGCCGCGGGGGTCTCCCGCTCGCGCCGCGCTGCCGCCTCCTGCTCCGCGCGCGCGGCGGCGTCTCGTTGTTGGTCACGAGACGTCCGGGCGGAGGGAAGGCGGGTCTGCAGGGCCCGCATCTCCTCAGCCTTCACCGGGTCGATCTCGTCCAACAGTTCAATGGCCTGCATCCGGTGGCCGGCTTGAACGATCGAGTCGGACGCGACGCAGCAGAGCAGACCCGTCGCGTCCTTGGGGGCGCGCTGCCCCACGGCGACGGCCAGGGCGAGACGATCTTTGCTTGCCGCACCCGGGTGTGCCGCAAGCCGCTCCAGAGCTGTCGGTATGTAGCCAGCAGGATGCTCGTGCTCGGCGAGGGCCAGACCGACTCTCATACGTGTCGTGAGCGGGGCCGTCTCGTCCTGGGCGAAGAGCTGCGCGGTCCACAAGGCCCACCCCTCACGTACCGCGTCCGCCAACCAGCTCCAGCCGTTCTTGGGCAGCAGGTGTCGGGCTTCCGCGTAGCCGACGTCGTTCGCGCGATGCACCAGGGCGTCAGCTGCGCGGTGCCGCAGTCCTGCCGGGAGGCCCTTGGTGCCTGCGACGTAGCAGAGGCCGACGGTGTAGTCGGCGCTGGAGTACGCCGGCCGATCGACATTGACCCCGGACAACCGCAGGATGCGTCGCAAGTCCTCGTACCAGGGTCCTGGAGTCTGAACCATGAATGTCGCCGCAGCGAGTGCAGAACCTCCACGGACCATGCACGCTGTCAGGGCGGATGTCCGCCAGGCGTCACCGAGTGACTCGTCGGCCAGGCGGACAAGGCAGGTCGTGACGAAGTCATCTGGCTGTCTGCGCTGGGTCGGCACGTCGCAGTCCGGCAGTAGCTCGGGCCTCTGCGCGCCCACCATGTCGTACCCCCTTGATCGACAGCCGTGGGCATCCTAGCTCTGTAGTGCTCAGGCCTTGTCGCGACGATGTTCGTGAGGCGCGTGACGGATACAGCGGCCGAGCGATCCCTTGGTCCGGACGGGGGTAGTTACGAGCTTCCCGGAGCCGTGCTCGTGTCGCGCGGCAGCGCGCAGGAGAGTGAAGAGGTGCCTCCCGCTCACTTGATCGACGGGACTCCGGAATCGGGAAGCAGTCTTCGCAGTGCATGAACGGATGCCCTCGCTGACCTGCAGCGATTCGCTGAGCGTTCTCAGGTTGGGAGTCATGCGTTCTGAGTGAGGCTGGTGATTACCCGCTGACCTGCAGTGATGGGGTTTTCTCCAAGCCCTACGAAGGCGACGAAGGCGCGAAGGCGGGCGGCTGACGGATCGGGACACGCGGGCCCCGGCGGCCGTCGACCGGGTGACAGCCTAGCGGATCGCCGCTGCTGGCGCGGGGTGTCCACCGGCCACGCACCGCCACCGGGCCGACCCGGCTGCTCGACCCGCCCGGCCGGACGGTCCGGCGACCCGGCGGGGCCGGTCAGGTCTGGCGTGCCGGGACCGGGTCGCGGTCGGAGTCCGTGGGCTGGGCGGGGACCCGGGGCCGGGGCGCGCGGGAGGCGGGCAGCGGGGTGTTGAGCCGGATGTCCTGGATGCCGGCGCGCATGCCGTCCCGCAGCCGCTTCGTCAGCGGGCGCTCCACCAGCCGGTGGATGAGGTAGGCGGCGATCAGCATGCCGACGGTCACGGACGCCAGCAGCGGGGCCGGGTCCACCCGGTCGCGGAAGTGGTGGATCAGCGTGATGCCGATCGACATGTGGATCAGGTACAGCGGGTACGTGATCGCCCCCGCCGTGCTGAGCCAGCGCCACTGGATCCGGTCCAGCAGGCCGAGGGCCACGGCCGCGATGGCCAGGAAGCCCAGGGCGATGACCACCCGGGCGGGCCAGGTGGAGAGCTGGTCGGCGAGGTTGCGGCCGAGGTTGGTCTCCATCCGCCCGCGGACGTAGTGCTGGGCGACGAGGAACTGCACGGCCACGATCCCCCACAGCAGCATCGTGGGGCGGAACCGGCGCATCAGGTAGAAGGCGATGCCCGCGATGAAGTACGGGGCGTACTGCGGCATCGCGAAGAAGTGCAGGAGCCGGAAGTCCGTGGTCGGCGCGGCCACGGCGGCCAGGGTCCAGATGCCGCAGAACAGCACGCAGTTGCGGTACGTGACCCCGCACATCACCACCAGGGCGAAGAGCGCGTAGAACTTCAGCTCCACGAACAGGGTCCAGTACGAGTGGTCCACGTGCCCGACCCCGACGCCGCCCTGCAGCATGGTCAGGTTGACCAGGACGGCGTTCCAGTCGTCGAAGTGGCGCAGTTTCGCGACCTCGGGGAGCGCCCACAGGGTGGCGGCCGTGAGGATCACGCCCGTCCAGTAGGCGGGGAAGAGGCGGGAGACGCGGGAGACGGCGAAGTCGCCGACGGTCCGCCCCCACACGCTCATGCAGATGACGAACCCGCTGACGATGAAGAAGATCTCCACGCCCAGCCAGCCGAAGAGCGCGAAGGGCCGGAGCGCGGGGAAGATCTCGGAGGTGTTCCGGCCCCACGCGGTGTTCAGGCCGACGTAGTGGTAGAGCACGACGACCAGGGCCGCCGTGATCCGTATGCCGTCCAGTGCGTACAGCCGCGGCGCACCGCCGGGCCTACCGGCCGCGCGGGCCGCCCGGATTCCGGGCATGGATCGCCCTCCCCCGTCGAGTGATGTGGTGTGTCGAGCGCCGTGTCGTGTCACGTGCCGCACGACGTGTCGCGTGAATTTTGGTCAAGAGGGACCGTACAGCGACCTCACAGCATCCCTACAGGCGGGTGACGGTGTCCTTTCTCACCGTGCGGACGGGGCCTTCGCGGGCCCGTCCGCGGCGGGGCCGGGGCTCAGTCCAGCTCGGGGGAGGTGGCCAGGTGGGCCAGGGGGGCGGCGTGGTCGGCGAGGTAGAAGTGGCCGCCGGGGAAGACGCGGGTGGCGGTGCGGCCGGTGGTGAGGGTGGTCCAGGCGCGCATCTCGTCGACGGTGACCCGCGGGTCGGCGTCCCCGGTGACGGCGATCAGGTCGGCGTGGATCGGGGGAGTGCCCGGGGCGGGGCGGTAGCGGTCGAGGAGCAGGTAGTCGTTGCGCAGGGGCGGCAGGAAGAGGGCGCGGAGCTCCGGGTCGGCCAGCACGGCGCGGGGGGTGCCGCCGAGGGTGGTCATGGACTCGACGAGTTCGGCGTCGGTCATGGGGCGGGCGGGGGCGGTGGCGGGCGGGACCACGGCCCGGCGGCCCGAGACGACGAGTCGGGTGACCTGGCGGGAGCCGGCCGCTTCGAGGCGCAGCAGGGTCTCGTAGGCGACGGAGGCGCCCATGCTGTGGCCGAAGAAGACGGTGGGGCGCTGCGGTTCGGCGCGCAGGGCGGCGGTGATCTCGGTGACGAGGGTGGCCATGTCGGCGACGAGCGGTTCGCCGAAGCGGTGTTCGCGTCCCGGGTACTGGACGCCGAGCAGCTCGACGGAGTCGTCCAGGTGCGCGCCCCAGGGGCGGTACCAGCCCGCGCTGCCGCCCGCGTGCGGGAAGCACACCAGGCGGCGGGCGGCCGGGGTGGTCCGGGGGCGCAGGGGCAGCAGGGGCGCGGCGGTCATCGGCTCTCCCAGGTGGTCGTCCAGTGGGTACCCGGTGGGCATCCGGTCGGATGATCAGCTTAGAGAGGGTCGGGGCCGGTGCGGACCGGCCCCAGGGGGGGTGGGGGGATGGGCTCAGGGGCGGGTGATGCGGACCTGGTAGCTGCCGTTGCGGAGCTCGCCGACGACCGAGACGCTGATGCCGCTCTCCTCGTCGGTGAAGGTCTCGCCGGGGGCGAAGGGGGCGTCGGAGAGTTCGGCGTGGACGTTGGGACGTCGGGTGCAGCCGCCGCTGTCCCGGGCGCTGTCGGAGATGCTGACGGGTCCGCGGCCGGTGTCGACCTCGGAGTCCACTTTGTAGACGAGCACGCCCGGTTTGCAGACGGCCTCGTCGTTGCCGGCGCGGGTGCGGACCTCCACGGCGAAGCCGGCCGAGGCGGAGACGGGGACGAAGGCCAGCTTGGTGCCGCCCTCGACGGCGAGCGGGGAGAGCACGTGGTCGGTGGTGCCCGAGCGGGAGGCGCAGCTGATCTGCGCGCTGTCGAGCCAGCCGAGCTTCCACTTGTGCCAGCCGAGGAGGTCGTTGTTGGCGCCCCAGTCCTCGCTCATGATGTCCCAGTGGCCCACGGCGCCGCCGCCCTCGGAGGTGTAGAGGTCGGGCAGGCCGAAGACGTGGCCGTTCTCGTGGGGGAGGACCCGGTAGCCGGTCTCGCGGTAGGAGCCGGAGCCGTCGTCCTGGCGGCTGTAGACGAAGGACGTGTTGGCCAGCGGCACCCCGTCGGCGACGGGGGCCTCGCCGTTCCCGGAGAAGGTCACCGAGAGCACGGTGTCCAGGGCGGAGGGGCCGGCGTTGGGGGTGACCAGGATGTTGACGAGGTCGTAGCGGCTGAAGTCGACCTCGCCGTCGGCGGCCTCGACGATGTGCTCGACGAGCTGCCGGTAGCCCGGTTCGTAGGGGGAGCCGCGTTCGATGCCGTAGGCGGCGAAGGGCATCGGCATCCGCAGCCAGTCCCGGACGGGGGATTCGGGTCGGTAGTCGAGCCGCCCGTAGGAGCTGGTGCGGAACCAGTCGGAGGTCTGCGGGAAGAACTCGGCGAGCCGGTCGGCGGCCGTGCCCTCCCCCTTGGCGTCCGGGAAGTCGATCATCAGGTTGAGGGCGCGCACCCGGCCGGTGGACTTGGAGTAGCCCGGGGCCGTCGGCAGCCCCTCGGACATCTGCACCCCGGAGGCCCCGCTGATCCGGCAGGGCGCCAGCGCCGTCTCCTGGGAGGTGGCCGCGACCGGGCCCGCGGCGGCGCGGGGGCCGTCGCCGATTCCGGCGCTGGCGGTGGCGGTCACGCCCAGGGCGAGGGCGGTGAGCCCGATGTACGCCCTGGTCCGGCGGTGTCTGCATATCCGCTGGCGGAGCTGCTGCATGCGGTCGCCTTCGGCTCTGCGGCAGCCGGCCGGACCCGGTCTGCGCTCGTGCGATCACCCTCCGACGGCTTCCGCGCGACCGCGCGCCGGAAGCGTCCGAACGTGGAACGTGATGTGACCCAGCTCACATCCCGAGCCGAAATAACCGGGGATCGACTCCCCGTTTAACCCGATGTCCTCGAAGCGGGGACATGCTCCCCGCTTAGGGGTGCGGGTCGCCGAGGGGCGACCGCCCGACAGACCACCGACCCGGCCCCGCCGCCGGGGCGACCGAGAGCAGAGGGAGAGCCGTCGTGGAGAGCGTGACCACCGCACCCGGCACCGCCCCGCACCCCCCGCGGGACGTGGCGGGCCTGGACGCGGACCGGGCCGGCGCCCTCGACATCGGCCCGACCGCCCAGGGCACCGCCAAGGCGCCCGCCGGTGCCAAGGCCGGCCGTGCCGTGCCCCGCCCGCGCGCCGACGCCCTGCGCAACCGCGAGCGGATCGTGGTCGCGGCCCGCGAGATGTTCGTGGAATGCGGGGCGGACGTCGCCCTCGACGAGATCGCCCGCCGGGCCGGCCTCGGCAACGCCACCCTCTACCGGCACTTCCCCGACCGGGCCACCCTGGCGCGGCACGTGGTCCTGTACGTCATGGACCGGGTCACCGCCCAGGCCGAGACCGCCATGGTCGAGGAGTCCGACCCCTTCGAGGCCCTCTGCCGCTTCGTGCACGCGGCCGCCGACGAGCGCATCGGCGCCCTGTGCCCGATGCTTTCCGGGAACTTCGACCACGAGCACCCCGAACTGCTCGCCGCCCGACACGACTTGGAAGCGGCGGTCGAGGAGCTGGTGCGCCGCGGGCAGGAGGGCGGGGTGGTCCGCCCCGACATCGCCGTGGGTGACCTGATGGTGGCGCTCTCCCAGCTCAGCCGCCCGCTGCCGGGCACCTCCTGCCCCTCCCTGGACCGCTTCACCCACCGCCACCTCCAGCTCTTCCTGGACGGCCTGCGCGCCCCGGCCCGCTCCACGCTGCCGGGCAGCGCCATCACCCTCGACGACCTCAGGAGCCCGCGCTGACCCTCCGGAGACTCCGGATCCGGCGCCCGCGGCCCCCGCGGCCGTAGCCACGCGCCGCCCGGCCACCACAGACCTCACAGCAGTCACAGCAGTTCAGCATCCGTTTCACGGGTCAGCCGCGGTACGCCCGCCGCGACCCGCTCCGCACCACGAGGTGAGTACCCCCATGCCGAAAACGGCCGCACTTCCGTCCGACGCCCTCCCACAGGGGGCCGACCCCAGCCGCTGGAAGGCGCTGGTGTTCATCGCCCTCGCCCAGCTGATGGTCGTGCTCGACGCGACGATCGTGAACATCGCGCTGCCCTCCGCCCAGCAGGACCTGGGGATCTCGGACGGCAACCGCCAGTGGGTCATCACCGCCTACGCCCTCGCCTTCGGCGGGCTGCTGCTCTTCGGCGGCCGCATAGCCGACCTGTGGGGCCGCAAGAACGCCTTCGTCGTCGGCCTCATCGGCTTCGCCGCGGCCTCCGCCCTCGGCGGCGCCGCCACCGGCGAGGCCATGATGCTCGGCGCCCGCGCCCTCCAGGGCGCCTTCGGTGCCCTGCTTGCCCCGGCCGCCCTGTCGCTGCTGGCGGTCATGTTCACCGACGCCAAGGAGCGCGCCAAGGCGTTCGGCATCTACGGTGCCATCGCCGGTGGCGGCGGTGCCGTCGGCCTGATCCTCGGCGGCTTCCTCACCGAGTACCTGAACTGGCGCTGGACCTTCTTCGTCAACATCCCCTTCGCCATCGTCGCCGCTGTCGGCGCCTGGGCCGTCATCCACGAGCCCAAGGGCGCCCGCAACCGCCACGCCCTCGACATCCCCGGCGTGATCCTGTCCACCCTCGGCCTCGTCGCCCTGGTGTACGGCTTCACCCGCGCCGAGTCCGACGGCTGGACCGACCCCGTCACCATCGGCCTGTTCGTCGGCTCCGTCCTCCTCCTCGGCGCCTTCGTCGCCACCGAGGCCAAGGTCAAGTCCCCCCTGCTCCCCCTGCGCGTCCTCACCGAACGCAACCGCGGCGGGGTCTACCTCTCCCTGGGCCTGGCCGTCATCTCGATGTTCGGCCTGTTCCTCTTCCTCACCTACTACCTGCAGGTCGTGAAGGGGTTCTCCCCGGTCAAGACCGGCTTCGCCTTCCTGCCGATGATCGCGGGCATGATCACGGGCTCCACCCAGATCGGCGCCCGCCTCATGACCCGCGTGCCCCCGCGGCTGCTGATGGGCCCCGGCTTCCTGGTCGCCGCCTCCGGCATGCTGCTCCTGACCCAGCTGGAGGTCGGCTCCTCCTACCCGGCGCTGATCCTCCCGGCGCAGCTGCTGCTGGGCCTCGGCATGGGCACGGCCTTCATGCCCGCCATGTCCCTGGCCACGCACGGGGTGAACCCGGCCGACGCCGGTGTCGCCTCCGCCATGGTCAACACCTCCCAGCAGGTCGGCGGCGCCATCGGGACCGCCCTCCTCAACACCATCGCGGCCTCCGCCACCACCGCCTACCTGACCGACCACGCCGCCGAGGCGGCCGGTGGCCAGGGCGCCGTCCGGGCCCTCCAGGCCCAGGCCATGGTGCACGGCTACGCCGCGGCCATCTGGTGGGCCGTGGGCATCCTCGTGGCTTCCGCGGTGATCGCCCTCACCTTCATCACCACCGGCCGCCCCGGCGCCGGTGCCCCCGGCGCGGCCTCCGGCGAGGAGTCCGGAGCCGAGTCCGAGCTGCCGGTCCCGGTGATCGCCCACTGACCCGGACCCACCCGGTACGCGCACCGCGGCCCGCCTCCCCGACCCGGGAGGCGGGCCGCGGTGCTGCCCGGGGGTCTTCTCGGGGCGCCTGCGCTTCCCGGGGCGATTCCGGGGCAGTGGAGCACCCGGGAGCCGGGACCTCCGGCCCCCGTGCGGAGGACCTCGGCCCCGTCCCGTCCCGGGCGGGCAACCGTACGGCCCGCCCGCCCGTCTTCCCCCGCGGAACGGCCGTACGGCACCCGCGTGAAAGCCGGGGCGGATGTGACGGCGGTCTCAAAAGGCCCGCCCGCGAGCGGGACGCCGGGCGAGCCGGGGTGACCCTCCGCACCCGCCCTGACCTGCGGTTCTCACGGTGTGGTGAGCACCGGCCGCCGCTGCGGCCGCGCAGGATACTGCAAGATTCCGAAAAACGTAGAGCGACATGGGAATTCTGTCCCGATTCCAGTCGTTGTTTCCTTCGGATGCGCGTGCTCGGGAGAGTGTTCCGGGGACCGCCACCAGCCGCACCGCGACCGAACTCATTGCAAGGGAGCACGCATGGCAACCCGCGCCGTCGCCCGTCGTCAGTCCGACTCGGCCAGCAGCGTCCGCGCCGTCAGCGCGGAGATCGCCGACCGCGACCTGGTCGGGATGTACCTGGACGAGATCGCCCGTACGCCGCTGCTCGACGCCGCCAAGGAAGTCGAGCTCTCGCAGATCATCGAAGCCGGCGTGTACGCCCGCCAGATCCTCGACGAAGGCGCCGAGTCCGGTGTCGCGCCGGCCGTGACCGCCGACCGCGAGGAGCTGGAGCAGCTGGCCGCCGAGGGCGAGCGGGCCAAGGAAGTCTTCATCCGCTCCAATCTCCGCCTCGTGGTCGCCGTCGCCCGCCGCTATCCGCGCAGCGGTCTCCCCCTCCTCGACCTGATCCAGGAGGGCAACGCCGGCCTGGTCCGCGCCGTCGAGAAGTTCGACTACGCCAAGGGCTTCAAGTTCTCCACGTACGCCACGTGGTGGATCCGCCAGGCCATCACCCGCTCCATAGCCGACCAGTCCCGCACCATCCGCCTCCCCGTCCACCTGGTCGAGGAGCTGGGCCGGATCCGGCGCGTGCAGCGCGAGTTCAACCGCGAGAACGGCCGCGACCCGGAGCACGCCGAGATCGCCGCCGAGCTGGGCTCCACGGAGCAGCGCGTCGCGGACGTCCTCGACTGGGCCCGCGACCCGGTCAGCCTGAACATGTCGGTGGACGACGAGGGCGAGACCCAGTTCGGTGACCTTCTGGAGGACACCTCGGCGATCTCCCCCGAGCAGTCCGTCCTCTCCCTGCTCCGCAGCGAGGAGCTGGAGGACCTGATCGGCAAGCTCGACCAGCGCACCGCCTCGATCATCAAGATGCGGTACGGCATCGACGACGGCCGCGAGCGGACCCTCACCGAGGTCGGCAAGCAGCACGGCCTGACCCGTGAGCGGATCCGCCAGATCGAGAAGCACGCCCTGCTGGAGCTGAAGAAGATGGCCCGCGAAACGGGCTTCGAAGCGGCCGCGTGATCGGGGCCGCGGCGTGAGCGGCACGAAGGAGCCCCGGGGCGATGCCCCGGGGCTCCTCCATGTGCGGGACCGGTCGACCGATCAGGCGTGCTTCCAGACCGGAGCGGTCTGGCGGCCGAACCCGTGGATGAAGTTCGAGAGGGTGCCGTTCGCGTTCAGGACCAGGACGACGTTGTCGTCCTGCAGGATCACGGACTTGCCCTTGGCGTAGTAGGTCCAGTTCAGCCACTCGCCGTGGGAGGTCGTCTTGACCCCGTAGAGGCCGTCCTTCTTCACCAGCCGGACCTTCGTGCCGCCCTGGAGGTGGTAGACGCCCAGGTTGGCGGAGGCGGTGGTGGCGCCCGTCCAGCTGTGGATACCGCCGTCGACGGTGAGGCGGACGTACCGCTGACCGACCTTGCGGACGTCCTGGTAGGCGGTGGCCGCCGGCGCCAGGAAGCCGACCCGCTTGCCGTTGTCGGTGATGCGGGAGCTGAAGAGCTGCGGACCGGCCTTGTAGGTCTTCACGACCACGTTGCCGTACGTGGTGGTGGAGAAGAGCTTGCCCTCGGTGGTGCAGCCCTTGGGGAGCTTCGGGAAGGCGACGGGGATCCACGGGGCCGGGTCACCCTGCGAGCGGTGCTTGAAGACGGGGGTCGCGGCGAGCGGCCCGTCGATCCGCAGCCCCGAGGCCGTGTCCACCGGCTTGGTCTGGTCTACCGTGCCGAGCACCTTGCCGTCCTCGTCGCGCAGCTGGGCCTTGGCGCCGGAGTGCGCGCTGTTGGTGAGCTTGACCGTCAGACCGGCGAACACCGACGGGACGACCTTGCTCTTCACGCAGTTCTCGGCGACCACGAGGGAACGCGCCGGACCGGAGTCCGAAGCGGAGGCCGCGAACGCGGTGGCCGGGGCGGCGGCCGCGCCCACGAGGGCGAGGGTGGCGGTGGCGGTGCGGAGGGCGGTGCGCATGACGACTCCTTGAGGCGTTGCCGTGGTGGGAAGGAGAGCCGTATGCCGTGGTCTCTTCCGGTGGAGTCCGTCGAGTTCTGGCTGCTGGCTGCAGACAGAAACCTAGTGATCTTGCTGGACGGAACAGTCCGCTCCGCGTCACGACCCTGTGACAGCGCTGCTCAGCCCCACGGGGCAAAGTCAGCCCCACCGGGGGCAAAATCAAGCCCCGCCGGCGATTGAGGCGCGGGGGTCCGGGGGCGGAGCCCCCGAAGGGGTCCGGGGGCGGAGCCCCGGTATCGGGAAGGGGCGGGGCGGGGAGAAGGCCCCGCGCAGCGGCCCCCCCCCCCCCCGCCGCCGCACC
>NZ_JBEOSD010000093.1:0-31039 GCF_040302735.1 Streptomyces sp. NPDC097619
GATCGGACGCGTCGAGGGTGGCGGGGACGTTCACGTGTGGGGCCGTGGCCTCCAACAGGGCGGGGGCGCGGGCGGCAGCGCCCGGGGCCTCCGCCTTTCCCGCGGGCCGCGGTGAACGAGGGGCGCGGGGAACTGCGCGAAAAGCGACCACCGGCCCGCAGGCCGAACACGCACCGCCACCACCCCAGGGGCGCGGGGAACTGCGCGAAGAGCGACCACCGGCCCGCAGGCCGAGCCCACACCCGAGCCCCGAATCCCGGCGGCCCCGCCCAGGATCGGCGGCCCCGCCCGGGATCAGCCCCGCCCGACCCTCGCCGCCCGCGCCACCGCGACCACGGCCTTCTCCAGGGCGTACTCGGGGTCGTCCCCACCACCCTTGACCCCGGCATCGGCCTCGGCGACGGCCCGCAGCGCCGTCGCCACCCCGTCCGCGGACCAGCCGCGCATCTGCTGCCGGACCCGGTCGATCTTCCAGGGCGGCATGCCCAGGTCCCGCGCCAGATCCCCCGGCCGGGCGCCCCGCGGTGCCGAGGCCAGCTTGCCGATGGCCCGGACCCCCTGCGCCAGCGCGCTCGTGATCAGGACCGGCGCCACCCCGGTGGACAGGGACCAGCGCAGTGCCTCCAGGGCCTCCGCGGCCCGCCCCTCCACGGCCCGGTCGGCCACGGTGAAGCTCGACGCCTCCGCCCGGCCCGTGTAGTAGCGGCCGACGACGGCCTCGTCGATGGTGCCCTCCACGTCCGCGCACAACTGCGCGGCCGCGCTGGCCAACTCCCGCAGGTCACTGCCGATCGCGTCGACCAGCGCCTCCGTGGCGGCCGGCGTCGCGGACCGCCCCAACGTGCGGAACTCGCCCCGCACGAAGGACAGTCGGTCCGCCGCCTTGGTCATCTTCGGACAGGCCACTTCGCGGGCCCCCGCCTTGCGGGCGGCGTCCAGCAGGGCCTTGCCCTTGGCCCCGCCCGCGTGCAGCAGCACCAGCGTGATCTCCTCCGCCGGCGCCCCCAGGTACCCCTTGACGTCCTTCACGGTGTCCGCCGACAGGTCCTGCGCGTTGCGCACGACGATCACCTTGCGCTCCGCGAACAGCGAGGGGCTGGTCAGCTCGGCCAGGGTGCCCGGCTGGAGCTGGTCGGGAGCCAGGTCGCGGACGTCGGTGTCGGGGTCGGAGGCACGGGCGGCGGCCACCACCTCCCGCACGGCGCGGTCGAGCAGCAGCTCCTCCTGGCCCACCGCGAGGGTGAGCGGGGCGAGCGGATCGTCGGTGGGGTTCTTCCTCGTGGCCATCGCGGTCCAGCATCCCACGCGGCGGTGACAGTGCACGAGAATGATCCCCGTGAACGCTCGACACGTATTGGTACTGCCCGACCGCGACGCCGCCGAAGAGGTGGCCGAGGAGGTCTCCGCCCGCTTCGGCCCGGCCGAGGAACCCCAGCTGTTCCGCGACGCCCTGGCGGGCGAGGACGACGCGGAGGACGCCCAGTGGCTGGTGGTCGTCGAGGACCCCGACGGCCGGTTGGACCCGGCCGCCCTGGACGCCCTCGTCGCCGACCACGACGGCTGGCTCGAAAACGACTGACCGCCCGCCCCGCCCGACCGCCGACACCGCCCGTCGCGGGGGCGGCGAACGGCGCTCGAAGCCTCTCGGCCGCGGCCCCTCCTCAGGTCTTCCGGACCGCCTGCACGTCGAGGACGATCTCCACCTCCGAGCCGATGGCCCGTACCCCGTGGGCCAACACGGACTGCCAGGTCAGGGCGAAGTCCTCGCGCTGGAGCACGGCGGAGGCCCGACAGGCCGCCCGGGTCTCCCCCTCCAGTCCGGTGCCCAGCCCCAGGTACTCGGTGTCCAGGGTGACCGAGCGGCTCACGCCGTTCAGGGTGAGCGCACCGGCCACCGCCCACCGGCTGCCGGTGCGGTGCATGAACCGCTCGCTGTAGAACTCGATGGTCGGGTGCCGGGCCACGTCCAGGAAGTCCGAGGACCGCAGGTGCTCGTCCCGCATCCGGACCCGGGTGTCGATGCTCGCCGCGTCGATGATCACGTGCATGGAGGAGTCCTCCATGCGGTCCGCGACGCGCACCGCCCCCGCGAAGCTGTTGAACCGGCCGTGGATCCGCGCGATCCCGAGGTGTCGGGCGGTGAAGCCGACGGCGGAGTGCGCGGGCTCGATCTCCCAGTGCCCCGGCCGGGGCAGCAGCGGCGGGTCCACCGCTTCCAGCACCACTTCCCCGGGGCCGGTGGGTCCGTCCGCCGTGACCGGCACCGTGCCCCGGTACGGGGCGAAGCCCTCGGCCGTCACCTCCAGCCGGTACCCGCCCTCCGGCATCCCCGCCGTGAAACCCCCGTAGGGATCCGTCTCCCCACTGACCACCGGACGCCCGATGTGGTCCGTGACCTCGCACCGGGCCTGCCGGACCGGTTGCCCGAACCCGTCGAGGACCCGGCAGCCGAGCCACCCCGCCCCGGGAAGGTCACCGGTCCCTCCGGTGGTCTCGTTTCCGGTCGTCTCATGCCCCCGCCGGCGACCGAACATGTCGGCTGCACCCCCGTGCTGTCTGAAGTCTCCGCCCTCTGGCGAAAACGCATTCGATCATGCTGTCGAGATCCGGGCAAACGGACCCGCCGGTGCCGCCCCGAAGCCACCGCTCGGAGTTGCGGACCACTGCCCACCACCGCCACCGCTCCGTCGGTGTCGGTCCTCAACACCCGTGCGCCCAGGGCCTCCAGGAGCCCCAGGGTGCGGGGCGCGGGATGCCCGTACCGGTTCTCCGCGCCGACCGGTACGAGCGCCAGCCGTGGCCGGACCCGGGCGGCCAGCTCCGGATCCTGGCGGGCGGACCCGTGGTGCGCCACCTTCAGCACGTCCACCGGCCCCGGCTCCGGACCCTCCCTCAACAGGGCCTGCTGGGCGGCCGGTTCGAGGTCCCCCAGCAGCAACAGCCGGACACCGCCCGTGCGCACGAGCAGGGCCACGCTGGCGTCGTTGGGATTCGTCCCCGGGAGCGGTGCGGCGGGCGGCCACAGCACCCGCCACTCCGCGGGGCCGGCCCGCCGGGCCTCCCCCGCGACGGCCGGGACCACGGGCACCCCGGCGGCGGCCGCCGTCCTGTGGACCGTCCGGGCCTGCGGGGCGGGCTCCTGGAGTCCGGTGGTCTGGATCAGCCCGACGGAGCGGCCCCGCAACACCCCCGCGAGTCCCCCCACGTGGTCCTGGTGGAAGTGGGTGAGCAGCACCATCGGTACCCGGGTGACGCCGAGCATGGCCAGGCAGCGGTCCACCGGGCCCGGTTCGGGTCCGGTGTCCACGACCACGGCCGCCCCCGGCCCGGCCGCGATCACCCCGGCGTCCCCCTGCCCGACGGCGCACTGCACGTACCGCCAGTCCGGCGGGGGCCAGCCCGTCAGCACCCGGGTCAGCGGCACCGGCCGCACCACGGCCACCAGCAGCGCCAGGGCCGCGACCGCGCACACCAGGCGGTGCCGCGGCAGCCGCCCGGCTCCGTGGACCACCGCCAGGGTCAGGACCACCAGCAGGGCCCCGCCCGCCACCCCGCCCGGCCAGGCCGCCTCCGCCCCCGGCAGCCCCGCCCCGGTCCGGGCCACCGCCGCGATCCAGCCCGCCGGCAGCCCCGCGCACCAGGCCAGGGCCTGTGCGGCGGGCAGCCACACGGCGGCCGCCGCGAGGGCCGCGAAGCCCAGCACCGTCGCGGGACCGGCCGCGATCTCGGCGAGCAGGTTGCAGGGCACCGCGACCAGGCTGACCCGGGCCGCGAACGCGGCCACCACGGGCGCGCAGACGGCCTGGGCGGCCAGCGCCGCCGCGAGCGGCTCGGCCAGCCTCGGCCGGACGCCCCGCCGCCGCAGGGCGAGGCTCCAGCGCGGCCCCAGGGTCAACAGGGCACCGGTGGCCAGCACCGACAGCAGGAAGCCGAGGCTGCGGGCCAACCACGGGTCGAGGAGGACCAGCAGGAGGACCGCCGCGGCCAGCGCGGGGAGCAGCGAGCGGCGCCGCCCCGTCCCGATGGCGAGCAGGGTGACGGCCCCGCAGGCGGCGGCCCGCACCACGCTCGGTTCGGGCCGGCACACCACCACGAAGGCCAGGACCAGCCCCGCCCCGCACAGGGCCGTGCCGCGCAGGGACAGCCCGAGCCGCGGCGCCAGCCCGCCCCGCTCCGTCCGCGAGGCCGCCCCCGGCGGACCGATGAGCAGGAAGAGCACCACGGTGAGGTTGGAGCCCGACACGGCCAGCAGGTGCACCAGGTCGGTGGCGAGGAACGCCGCGTACAGGTCCTCGGGCACCCGTGAGGTGTCGCCCACCACGAGGCCCGGCAGAAGCGCCCGGGCGTCCGGCGGCAGCCCCTCGGTGGCGGTGCGGAGTCCGGCCCGCAGGGATCCGGCCGCCCGTTGGAGGGCGTTCGGACCGGCGCGCACCGGCGGGGGCCCGTCCCCGCTCACCCGGACCACCGCCACGGCCCGACCGGCCGCGTCCGTCGGCGGGGCCAGCCGGGCGCCGACCCGCACCCGTGTCGACGGCAACAACCGCTCCCATCCCGGGTGCCGGGCCAGGACCAGCACCGGGGTGCGCACCTCGGCCCGCGTGCCCGCCGGCCCCTCGACCCGCAGCACCCGGGCCTCGACCAGCACGGCGGGAGGACCCGAACGGGTGCGCCGCGCGTCGGAGGTGACCTCCAGCTCCACCGTCACCCGCGCCCGGGCCTCCGCGAGCGCGGCCACCGGCCCGCTCCGGGCCTGCGCCGCGTGCAGCCCCGCCGCCGCGGCCCCGGCCGCCGCGCAGAGCAGCACCGCCGCACCCGCCCCGGCCAGGCCCCGCCCCGCTCCCGTCCCCGTCGTCCGAACGGCCCCACCGGCCGGACCGGCCCGACCGGTCCTGTCGTTCCGGCTCCGAACGCCCGCCACCAGCAGTGCCCCGGCACCCAGCAGGCACCCCGAGACCCCCAGGGCCACCGCCCCGGCCGCCGCCCCGAGGGCGAGGGCCGCGGCCGCCCAGGCCGCCAGGGCGGGCACCACCAACCGGAGGTCCGCCGGGCCTTCCCCGTCCGGTGCCCGCGGCCGGGCCCGAGCGGTCGGCCCCGTGCCGCCCGCGGGCGCCCGAGCGGCGCCGGCGACGGCACGGGCCGCCGACACCCCGGTCACGGGGTGACCAGCTTCCGCAGCTCCGCGAACCGGCGGTCGCCGATCCCGTCCACCTGCCGGAGGTCCTCGACCGAACGGAAACCCCCGTGCGCCGTACGGAACTCCACGATGTGCCCCGCCAGGACCGGCCCGACCCCGGGCAGCCCGTCGAGCTGCTCCACCGTGGCCGTCCCGAGGCTCACCGGCGCCCCGACCCCGCCCGGACCGGCCGGGCCTCCACCGCCCCCGGGCAGCGGCTCCCCGCCGGGCGGAGCGGGCAGCCCCACCCGGACCTGTTCCCCGTCCACCAGCACCCGGGCCCGGTTGAGCCCGGTCAGATCGGCCCCCGGCCGCACCCCGCCCGCCGCGGCGAGGGCGTCCTCGACCCGGGAACCGGCCGGGAGCCGTCGGACCCCGGGCAGCCGCACCCGACCCGCCACGTCCACCACGATCCGGGCCGCCGGGGAGGGCGTCGCCGCCGCTCCCGCGACCACGACCCGGGGCGCGGCCACCGGTCGGGGCCGTCCGCTCCACAGGTGGTGCACGGCCAAGCCGACGGCCAACAACAGCACCAGGCCCACCGCGGCCACGCCACGGGGCCGCACGGCGCACCGGGCCTGGAGCCACACCGGCAGCCGGTCCCGCAGCGCCTCCCCCAAGGCCCGGCCCCCGGACGTCGCGAGGGGGACCGGAGCCGGCTCCCGTGTCCGTCCGCCGTCCTGTCCACCCGGCGGCCCGCCGGGTGGTTCTGGTCCCGGTCCCTGTCCGGGTCCGGGTCCTGGTCCGGGCCGGACCCCCGCCACCATGCGTTCGGCGCGCTGCCGGACGACCGCGGCCACGAGATCCGGCAGCCGCCCGCGCCGTCCCCCCTCATCTCCGCGACCGTGTCCGCGCTCATGTCCACGAGCAGGTCCCCGCCCACGTCCACGGACATGTCCGCGGTCGTGCCCGCCGTCGTACCCACGCTCGAACCCGAGCTCGTGCCGCTGTCGAAGAGTCATGCCCCGAAGCTAGGCGGCGGGCCGGACTTCCCGCTCGGACCGGCAGGTTCCGGTGGACAGCGGGCCTCTTGTGGAAAACCGCCTCACCCCTTCGAGGGACGGAACCCCGCCCGACGCGGCTACCTCGGCGAGACCACCACGGCGAGCAACCCCGGCCCGGTGTGCGCCCCGATCACCGCCCCGACCTCGCTGACGTGCAGCTCGCCCAGGGCCGGGACCCGCTCGCGCAGGTGCCCGGCCAGCCGCTCGGCGCGCTCGGGGGCGGCCAGGTGGTGCACGGCGATGTCCACGCTGCCCGCGCCGGCCCGGTCCACGGCCAGCTCCTCCAGCCGCGCGATGGCCTTGGAGGCCGTCCGCACCTTCTCCAGCGGCTCGATCCGCCCCCCGTCCAGCTGGAGCAGCGGTTTCACGGCGAGCGCGGAGCCGAGCAGGGCCTGGGCCGCGCCGATGCGCCCACCGCGCCGCAGGTAGTCGAGGGTGTCCACGTAGAAGAAGGCGGACATGCCGGCGGCCCGCTTCTCGGCGGCCGCGACGGCCTCGTCGACGCTGCCGCCCGCCTCCGCGGTCTCGGCCGCGGCCAGGGCGCAGAAGCCGAGGGCCATCGCCACCATGCCGGTGTCCACCACCCGCACGGGTACCGGGGCGGTGGCCGCCGCGAGGACGGCCGCGTCGTAGGTGCCGGAGAACTCGGCGGAGAGGTGGAGGGAGACGATGCCGGTGGCCCCGGCCTCGGCGGCCTCGCGGTAGGCGCGGACGAACTCCTCGGGGCCGGGCCGGGAGGTGGTGACCGGGCGGCGCTTCTGCAGCGCCAGGGCGAGGGACCGCGCCGAGATCTCCGTGCCCTCCTCCAGGGCCTCGTCGCCGAGGACCACGGTGAGCGGGACGGCGGTGATACCGTGCCGCCGCATCGCCTGTCGGGGCAGGTAGGCCGTGGAATCGGTGATGATCGCGACATGGCGGGACATGAGCGGGAGGTTACCGGGAGGCGGCCACCGGCGGCAGCCCGGACCAACGGGTGGTCCGAACACATCCCCTAAGGGACCCCTGCCTCCCGCCCCCGGGTCGGCCCCCGCGTGACGCCGGCCCCTGTCGGCAGGCCGCCACCAGGGGAAACCGGCGGGCACGGGCACCGGGCCGCGCCCGTCCGGTCGGCAGGGCCGCCCCGGTGCGGAGGCGCGGGCCCCCGCCCCGTGCCCAGTACACCCGTCGGGCCCCGTCCGGCGACGGGGTGGACGGGGGCACCGTCTCAGACGGTGCCCTCCGGGCGGGGGGTCTTCTGCCAGGGATAGGGGGTGTTCCACTGCGCCCCGGGCGCGTCCAACGCGGGCTGCGCCGCGGCGGGGGTGCCCTCCGCTCCGGTGTGGGCGGGGCCGGGAGCGCTCGTGCCACGGGCCTCCCCGACGGCCGGGGAGCCCTGGGCGGTGCCGGTGGCGGGCCCCTCGTGAGCGGGTCGGGACCAGTCGCGCAGGGCCCCGGACTCCATCTCCACCTCGGTCATCAGGTGGGCCAGGTCCTGGTCGGCGAACTGCCGGGCCCGGTCCCGGGCCGCCCAGCGGAGCGAGTCCGCGGCGCGGGTGAGCTGCGCGGTGCGCTCGCGGAGCTCGGGCAGGGCCTGGGAGACCCGGCTCTTGTCCGGGTCCCGCTCCAGGCGTCGCAGTTCCTCGTCCAGCTCGTGCCCGTGCGCGCTGACCCGCGCGAAGAGGCTGAGGGACTCCCGCAGCGAGGCGTCCTGTCGGGCGCCCTCCTCCAGGGCGGTCTGGGTGGCCCGCATCGAGGTCCGCAGGTCCAGACGGAGCTGGGCCAGGGAGCCGCCGACGCCGACCTGGCCGAGGCTGCGGGCCTTCAGGGTGGTGTCCTCGACCGTGCGGCGGGCTTCGGCGAGGGTCCGGTCCACCCCGCGCTTGGCGGCGCCGACCGCCTTGACGGTGGCGTACGCGCCGAGGCCGAGCACGGCGAACAGCATCAGCAGCGCGAAGACGATCAACGCCGTGACCTCCATCGGATTCCCTTCCCCTGGCCCGGTGTGCTCCGTGTCCCTCCACCGTAAACGGAAGGGGCAGGTCGGTGGTTCCCTCGGAACCCCCAACCTGCCCGTACGGGTTCTCCCCTACGCCGGGGGAGAACCCGCTCCGTCGGAGCGGCCGGTCCGCCGTCCGAGGACGGGGCCGGACGGCCGTCAGATGACGATGTTGACCAGCTTCGGCGCGCGGACGATCACCTTGCGGATCTCCGCCCCGCCCAGGGCGGCGACCACGGCCGCGTCGCCGACGGCCAGCTTCTCCAGCTCCTCCTCGGAGATCGCCGGCGGCACCTCCAGGCGGGCCTTGACCTTGCCCTTGACCTGGACCACGCAGGTGACGGTCTCGTCCACCACGTAGGCGGGGTCGGCGACCGGGAAGTCCTGGTGGACCACCGAGTCGGTGTGGCCCAGTCGGTGCCACAGCTCCTCGGCGATGTGCGGGGCCAGCGGGGCCACCAGCTTGACCAGGGGCTCCGCGACCGAGCGGGGCAGCGGGCCGCCCGCCTTGGTCAGGAAGTTGTTCAGCTCGGTGATCTTCGCGATGGCGGTGTTGAAGCGCAGCCCCGCCAGGTCCGCGCCGGCCCCGTCGATGGCCTTGTGCAGCGCGCGCAGGGTGTCCTCGCCAGGCTCGGCGTCGGTCACCGTGACGGCGCCGGACTCCTCGTCGACGACGTTGCGCCACAGGCGCTGCAGCAGCCGGTACTGGCCGACGACGGCGCGGGTGTCCCAGGGACGGGACACGTCCAGGGGGCCCATCGCCATCTCGTACAGGCGCAGGGTGTCCGCGCCGTACTCCTCGCAGATCTCGTCGGGGGTGACGGCGTTCTTCAGGGACTTGCCCATCTTGCCGTGCTCGCGCTTGACCTGCTTGCCCTCGAACCACCAGGCGCCGTCGCGCTCTTCGACCTCGGCGGCCGGGACGTACACACCGCGCTCGTCGGTGTAGGCGTACGCCTGGATCATGCCCTGGTTGAACAGCTTGTGGAACGGCTCCGCGGAGGAGACGTGGCCCAGGTCGAACAGCACCTTGGACCAGAAGCGGGCGTACAGCAGGTGCAGCACCGCGTGCTCGGCGCCGCCGACGTACAGGTCGACACCGCCGTGCGGGGCGCCCTCGCGGGGGCCCATCCAGTACTGCTCGACCGCCGGGTCCACCAGGCGCTCGGAGTTGTGCGGGTCCAGGTAGCGCAGCTCGTACCAGCAGGAACCGGCCCAGTTGGGCATGGTGTTGGTCTCGCGGCGGTACCGGCGGACGCCCCGGCCGTCGCCCAGGTCCAGCTCCACGTGGACCCAGTCCTCGCGGCGGGACAGCGGGGTCTCGGGCTGCGAGGCCGCGTCGTCGGGCTCGAAGGTGCGCGGCGAGTAGTCGTCGACCTCGGGCAGCTCCAGCGGCAGCATGGACTCGGGCAGCGGGTGCGCGATGCCGTCCTCGTCGTAGACGATCGGGAAGGGCTCGCCCCAGTACCGCTGACGGCTGAACAGCCAGTCGCGCAGGCGGAAGTTGACGGTGCCCTCGCCGATGCCGCGCTCGGTCAGCCAGTCGGTGATGGCGACCTTGGCCTCGGTGACGCCCAGCCCGTCCAGGCTGATGCCGTCGTTGGCGGAGTTCACCAGCTTCGCCTCGTGGGCGACGAAGGCGTCCTCCCAGTCGGCGGTGTCGGTGCCGCGGCCGTCGGTGGGCTCGACGACGCAGCGCACCGGCAGCTCGAAGGCGCGGGCGAACTCGAAGTCGCGGGAGTCGTGGGCGGGGACGGCCATGATGGCGCCGGTGCCGTAGCCCATCAGCACGTAGTCGGCGATGAAGACGGGGACCTTCTCGCCGCTGACCGGGTTGACCGCGTACTCGCCGGTGAAGACGCCGGTCTTGTCCTTGGCCTCGGCCTGCCGCTCCACGTCGGACTTGGCGGCGGCCTGCTTGCGGTAGGCGGCGACGGCCTCGGCGGGGGTGGCGTGGCCGCCGGTCCACACGGCGTGGGTGCCCTCGGGCCAGGCGGCCGGGACGAACTTCTCCACCAGCGGGTGCTCGGGCGCCAGCACCATGTAGGTGGCGCCGAACAGGGTGTCGGGGCGGGTGGTGAAGACGGTGACGGCCTCGTCGCCCAGCGCGAAGTCCACGCGGGCGCCTTCGGAACGACCGATCCAGTTGCGCTGCTGCAGCTTGATGGCCTCGGGCCAGTCCAGCTCGTCCAGGTCGTCCAGCAGGCGGTCCGCGTAGGCGGTGATCCGCATGTTCCACTGGCTCAGGCGGGACTTGAAGACGGGGAAGTTGCCGCGCTCGGACCGGCCGTCGGCGGTGACCTCCTCGTTGGCCAGGACGGTGCCCAGCCCGGGGCACCAGTTGACCGGGGCGTCGGAGGAGTACGCCAGGCGGTGGCCGTCCAGGACGGCGGCGCGCTCGGCCTCGGTCAGCGCGGCCCAGTCGCGGCCCCCGGGGACCTCACGGGTGCCGTCGGCGAACGCGGCGACCAGCTCGGCGATCGGGCGGGCCTTCTTCGCCTCGGTGTCGTACCAGGAGTTGTAGATCTGCAGGAAGATCCACTGGGTCCACTTGTAGTAGTCCGGGTCGATCGTGGCGAAGGAGCGGCGCTTGTCGTGGCCCAGGCCCAGCCGACGCAGCTGCTTCTTCATGTTCTCGATGTTGGCCTCGGTGGAGACCCGGGGGTGCGTGCCGGTCTGCACGGCGTACTGCTCGGCGGGCAGGCCGAAGGCGTCGAAGCCCAGGGTGTGCAGGACGTTGTGGCCGGTCATCCGCTGGTGGCGGGCGAACACGTCGGTGGCGATGTAGCCCAGCGGGTGGCCGACGTGCAGACCGGCGCCCGAGGGGTACGGGAACATGTCCATGATGAACTTCTTCGGCCGCGCGGCCACCGCGGGGTCCCCGGCCAGGTCGCCGGTCGGATTGGGCGCCTCGTAGGTGCCCTCCGCGTCCCATACGTCCTGCCAGCGTGCCTCGATGTCGGCGGCCATGGCAGCCGTGTAACGGTGCGCCTCGGCCGCCTCGGGGGCCGGGCTGTTCGTCTCGCTCATGATTCCTACAAGCTCCATCGATCGTCTCTGCCGTCTCTGCCTGCCCCAACGAAAAAACCCCTCGCACAGGAGGGGACGCCGCGCCGATGCCGGCCTGGGGATACCGCAGGCCCGGTACTGATCAGCGCGGCTCGGTAAGCAGAAGACGTACGGCACGCATGGCGCCAGGGTACCGCAGGGGCCCCGACGGCCGCGCGGACGACCGCACAACGAGAAGCGGGCCACCCGATCCGGGTGGCCCGCTTCTTCACTGTGGAGCTAAGGAGAATTGAACTCCTGACCTCCTGCATGCCATGCAGGCGCTCTACCAACTGAGCTATAGCCCCTTGCCTGTGTCGCTCGGGCCCCTTCTCGGTTTCCCTTGCCGGTTCCCCCTGGCGACACCCAGAACATTACACGGACCCGGCCGGACTCCAAAATCGGTTTCCGTGGGGGGTCGTTTGTCCGGTTCGTCGGTCTTGGTCGGCCCTCGACCGCGCCCCCGGACCCACCGTCAGGCGCTGGCGAACTGGTAGAACCGCTTGAGCGTGCAGTGCTCGTCGAGGAGGCGGCCGTAGATCGGCTCCCCCTCCAGTTCCCGGTACGTCTCGATCGGGTCGCCCTTTATGATCAGCGCCCGCGCGCATTCCTCGCACCAGTACTGGTAGTCGTGGTTGACCGGATCCATGTCCCGCACGATCGGCGTCCCGTTGTCGCACCAGTCGCACCGGCGCCGGTGTGCACCCATCCCTCAGCGACTCCCTCCCGCTCCGGGCCGTCGACTCCCCCTCCGGCCGTCCGATTCTGCCATGCCGGAAGCAGCTCGTCAGGGGGAAGAAAAAGCAAGGATCCCGCCCCCTGTTGGGGACGGGATCCTGATTGTGGAGCTAAGGAGAATTGAACTCCTGACCTCCTGCATGCCATGCAGGCGCTCTACCAACTGAGCTATAGCCCCGCAGTTCGCTTGTTTCCCGCTGTTTCCTGCGCTCTTCGCTGCGAACAAGAAGAACTCTAGCCTGCGATCGACCCGAAAGTGAAATCCGGGTCGGCGGCCCCTCCGGGGGGCCGTCCGGACCCGGTCCCAGGGCCTCAGTCGTCGTCGCCGAGCACCGGCTCGGGGAGGGTGCCGGCGTTGTGCTCCAGCAGCCGCCAGCCCCGGGCCCCTTCGCCCAGCACCGACCAGCAGCAGTTCGAGAGCCCGCCGAGGCTCTCCCAGTCACCGGGCGCCAGACCGAGCAGTCGTCCGATGGTGGTGCGGATGGTGCCGCCGTGACTGACCACGACCAGCGTGCCGCTCTCGCCGAGGGCCTCGACGTGCCGGAGGACCACGGGGGCCGCCCGGTCGGCGACCTCGGTCTCCAGCTCGCCGCCGCCCCGGCGGACCGGCTCCCCGCGCTTCCACGCGGCGTACTGCTCGCCGTACTTCTCGACGATCTCCTCGTGCGTGAGGCCCTGCCACTCACCGGCGTAGGTCTCCCGCAGCCCGGAGTCGTGGGTCACCGTCAGGCCCGTCACCTCGGCCAGCTCGGCGGCCGTGGCCGCGGCCCGCTTCAGGTCGGAGGCCACGATGGCGTCCGGCCGCAGCGAGGCCAGCAGCCGGGCCGCGCGGCGGGCCTGCGCCACGCCCGCGTCGGTCAGCTCGATGTCCGTGGAGCCCTGGAAGCGGCGCTCCAGGTTCCACGAGGTCTGTCCGTGCCGCCACAGGACGATCCGGCGGCCGGGCCTGGTCGTGCTCAGAACAGATCACCGTCCAGGTCGTCGTCCCCCTGGGCGGCGCGCAGCTTGGCGTGCTCCTCGGCCTTGCCCTTGGTGAGCTTGGCGTCCTCGGGCAGCTCGATCTCGGGGCAGTCCTTCCACAGCCGTTCCAGGGCGTAGAAGACCCGCTCCTCGCTGTGCTGGACGTGGACGACGATGTCGACGTAGTCGAGCAGGATCCAGCGGGCGTCGCGGTCGCCCTCGCGGCGGACCGGCTTGGCGCCGAGCTCCTTGAGGAGCTTCTCCTCGATCTCGTCGACGATGGACTTGACCTGGCGGTCGTTGGGCGCCGAGGCCAGCAGGAAGGCGTCGGTGATCGACAGCACGTCGCTGACGTCGTACGCGATGATGTCGTGCGCGAGCCGGTCGGCCGCGGCCTGGGCGGCGGCGGTGATGAGCTCGATGGAGCGGTCCGTGGCGGTCACAAGCCATGCTTTCGGGTCGGAGGGCAGATCCCTCCAAGGGTCTCATGTACTGCCGACGCCGCCCGCTCGGAAGCCGCCCCGGGGGTCCGGGGGCCCCTCCGGAGACGCCGCGGCCCCCGCCCGGCGCGCCGTGGGGCGCCCGCGGGGGCCGTGGTCGTGGGGCCTCAGGGGGCCTTGTAGTCGGTGCCCAGGACGACCACCACGTCGGCGTTCACCGGGGACTCGGCCTTCTTCACCGCGCCGGCCGGCAGCCCGAGGGTCTTGGCGACCTCCTCGGCCCTGGTCTTCTGCGTCGGATCGGCGTACGTGACCTGGGAGGCGGAGCTCTCGGCGGCCTTGCCGCCGTCCACGAAGGTGTAGCCGCCGTTGACGAGGGCGACCCGGGCGCTGGTTCCGCTCTGCTCGCTGCCGGTGGCGTTCCGCAGGCCCACCCGGGGGATGGCCCCGGGCTCGGGGGCCTTGGCCGCGCCGCCGAGCAGTTCCTTGACCACCGCGGTGCCGCCCTCCTCGGGGAGGGAGCCGTCGTCCTTCACGGTGAGCACGCGCGTGGTGTGGTCGCCGATCTTGGCGTGCTCGGCGAGCCGGGCCAGGGCGCTGCCCAGGTCCTTCTCGGTGAGCGAGGGGTCGAGGATCTGCGCGAGGGTCTCCACCGTGACGGTGGCGGCCTGCGGGTCGTCGGGGAGCTTGCGCAGCACCCCGTACAGGACGGTGCCGAAGCGCTGGAGGCGGCGGGTCTCGGGCTCGCCGGGGGCCTGGAAGGTGGCGTACGCGACGGCCATGGCCCCGCTGAGGCTCTGCTTCTCGCCCTTGGCGACGGCGGGGGTCTTGGCCTTGGCGACGGCGGGGACGGCGGTGTCGGTGTCGACCTCGATGCCGCCGACCAGCTCGACCAGGTTCTCCAGGTAGGGGGTGTCCAGGCGCCAGGTGCCCTCGATGCGGGTGCCGAGCATCGCGTCGAGGGACTCGCGGGTGCCGCCGAGGCCGTCCTCCTCCACGGACTTGCCGAGGGTGGTGGGGGTGCCGTCGTCGGCGTTGACCGCGAGGGCGTTGGGGAGCAGGACGGTGGCGCCGCGCTTGGTGGTGACGTTGTCCACGAGCAGGGCGGTGGAGGTGCCGCCCTTCTTGGTGTCGTGCAGGTGGACGACGATCATGTCGCGTTTCTGCGGGCCCGCCGTGGTGCCCTGCGCGCCGTCGGCACCGCCGCCGAGGCCGGGGATGCGGTCGGTGGCCCACAGGTAGCCGACGCCGGAGATCACGAACAGGGCGAGGACCACGATGAGGGCGACCACGCGGTTGCGGCCGCGCCGGCGGGCCTCCTCGCGGCGCTCGGTGCGGCTCTCGGTGAACTTGAGCCAGTCGATGACGTCCTCGGAGTCGCCGTCGGGCTGGTCGAGGAAGGCGAACTGCTCGGTGCGGTAGTCGGGGGTGCCGGTGGCGTCGGAGCGGCGGGGTTCGGGCACCTGGGCGCCCGGTCCGCCGGGCCCGTCGCCCCGGTCCTCGGCGTCGGCGCCGCCGGGGGGCGGGGACTGCTGCGGGATCCACTGCCCGGCGGTGGCCTCGGGCTCCTCCGGGTGCGCCTCGGCGAGGCCCGTCTGCCGTCCCTGCTGCGCCTGCTGGGCGTAGCCGCCGGCCGGGTGGGCGCCGGTGGCGTCCGGGTCGTAGCCGTAGCCGGGGCCGGTGGGGTCCTGGGCGTACTGCTGCGGGTCCGGGTAGGCGGGGTAGCCGGCCTGCGGGGGGTATCCGGAGGGGTCCTGCGGCGGGGCGGCCGCGCCGTAGGCGTCGTAGCCGTAGCCGGGGCCGGTGGGCTCCTGGGCGTACTGCTGCTGCCCGTACTGCGGGTAGTGATCGGATTCCCCGTACGCAGCGGGCTGCTGCTGCTGCTCGTACTGGTCGTACTGCGGGGCCTGCTGTCCCTGGGCCGGGCCGTAGATCGGCCGGCCGTAGGCGTCGTAGCCGATGAGCTGCTGCTCCCCCGGGTACGCCTGGTACCCGTCGTACGGGTCCTGTCGGTCGTTCACCGGTGCCCCTCTCTCCGGAACCTTCAGGCGCCCCGGTACAGCTCACGCTTGTGGATGTAGCGCACCACGCCGTCGGGCACCAGGTACCAGACGGGATCGCCCTGGGCCACGCGGTCGCGGCAGTCCGTGGACGAGATCGCGAGCGCCGGTACCTCCACGAGGGAGACCTTGCCCTCGGGCAGTCCGTCGTCGGTCAGTATGTGCCCCGGCCGCGTCACCCCGATGAAGTGCGAGAGCGAGAACAGTTCCTCGGCGTCGCGCCAGGTCAGGATCTGGGCCAGGGCGTCCGCGCCGGTGATGAAGAAGAGGTCCGCGTCGTCGTTGAGGGAACGCAGGTCCCGCAGCGTGTCGATCGTGTAGGTGGGACCGCCGCGGTCGATGTCGATGCGGCTCACCGAGAACTGCGGGTTGGAGGCCGTGGCGATCACGGTCATGAGGTACCGGTCCTCGGCCGCCGAAACGGCCCGGTGGGACTTCTGCCACGGCTGGCCGGTCGGTACGAACACCACCTCGTCGAGGTGGAAAAGGGCGGCCACCTCGCTGGCGGCCACCAGATGTCCGTGGTGGATCGGGTCGAACGTCCCGCCCATCACGCCGATGCGACGCTTGACCGGACCGGTAGGCACTTCCTGCTCTCCCATGCGTGCAGAGCCTACTGGCCCGGTGGCGCGGCCTTGACTCAGCGGTCGCGGTTGAGGCGGGTGGTGATCCACAGGAGCAGCATCAGGATGAAGAACGCGGCGCCGCCGGTCAGGTACGGGTTGAGGCTGTCGTGGTTGCCGCCGTGCTCGGCGCCCCCGGAGGCGAGGGTGACCAGGCTGTGGGCAGTGCTGGAGAGGCTCATCAGTCGGAGACCTATCGGTTCGGAGACGTCTGTCTGGGATCGAGCGGGAGACTTCGCGCACATCGTATGCGGGGCGTCCGGGCACGCTCACGCCGACTCATGCGTTCGGGAGTGTGGAGACGAGCACGAATCTGGGGGAACGGAATGGACGAGCAGGGGCGCGAGGGGCTTCCGGGGCGGACCCGGAGGCGTTTCGAGGGGATCTCCTCGCGGGCGTACGAGCATCCGGCGGACCGGTCGGCACTGGTGGCGCTGCGGCGCCTGACGGGCTTCGACACGGTGCTGAAGGCATTGAGCGGGCTGCTGCCGGAGCGCAGCCTGAGGCTGTTGTTCCTGTCGGATTCGGTGCGGGTGGGCGAGACGCAGTTCCCGCGGCTGCACGCGATGCTGGTGGACGCCTGCCACGTGCTGGACCTGGAGCGGGTCCCGCAGATGTACGTCCAGCAGGACCCGAAGCCGAACGCCATGTGCATCGGGCTGGACGAGCCGATCATCGTGGTGACCACGGGTCTGGTGGAGCTCCTCGACGAGGAGGAGCTGCGGGCGGTCGTCGGGCACGAGGTGGGGCACGCCCTGTCGGGGCACGCCGTGTACCGCACGGTGCTGCTGTTCCTGACGAACCTGGCGCTGAAGGTGGCGTGGATCCCGCTGGGCACGGTGGCGATCACGGCGATCACGACGGCGCTGCGGGAGTGGTTCCGGAAGTCGGAGCTGTCGGCGGACCGGGCCGGGCTGCTGGTGGGGCAGGACCTCCAGGCGTCCCTGCGCGGCCTGATGAAGATCGCGGGCGGCAACCACCTGTACGAGATGGACGTGGACGCCTTCCTGGCGCAGGCGGAGGAGTACGAGGCCGGCGGGGACCTGCGGGACTCGGTCCTGAAGATCCTCAACGTGCTGCCGCGCAGCCACCCCTTCACCACGGTGCGGGCCGCCGAGCTGAAGAAGTGGGCCGCCACCCGCGACCACCAGCGGATCATGGCGGGCCACTACCCGCGGCGCGAGGAGGACAAGGACGCCTCGGTGACGGATTCCTTCCGCCAGTCGGCCTCGCACTACGCCGATACGGTGCGCACCAGCAAGGATCCGTTGATGAAGCTGGTCGGGGACTTGGCGGGCGGGGCGGGGGACGTGGCCGGGCGGCTGCGCGGCCGCTTCGCGGGTGCCGCGGGCGGGTCCGGGACGGAGCCGAGGAAGGGTCCGGAGGGCGGCCCGGAGGCGGGCTGATCGCGGCCTCCCCGGCGGCCCGTCAGGGGGCCGCCGGGGTGGGTTGGGCCTCGGCGGCGAGGGTGCCGCAGGACCACGCGGGGGTCCGCGCGTGGCCGGCCCGGTAGGGGTCGGTGGCGGGCGGCCGGAAGGTACGGGCGGTCTGCCCGGCCAGCAGCGGCCGGAAGGCCCCGGAGGGGTCGTCCGCGCAGTCCAGGGGGCCGGCGGCGATCCGGGCCGAGGTCAGCTCGGTGCGGCGGGACGCCAAGTCCTCCCGGTCGAAGCGGAAGCGCAGTTCCCGGCGTACGGAGAACAGGCTGCCGCGGTCGCGGGCCACGGGCTGCGGCCCGGCGGCGGGACGCAGGACGTACGCGAAGGTGTGGTCGGTGGTGACCTCCAGGAGGTCCGGTCCGGCCTCCGCGAAGGCGAGGGTGCCCCAGACCCGGATCCGGGGGTCGGCGACCACGGCGGTGCCCGGTTCGAAGCGGACCAGCCAGCCGGTGGCGGCGTGCCGGCCGTCCGCCACGGGGCGCAGGGTGCTCTCGTCGAACGCCTCGGTCTGTCCGGGGTCGAGGAGGGCGCGGACGGGCCGCACGGTGGCGCCGGCGAGCACGTCGGGGTCGAGGCCGGAGCGCACCAGGTACTCCTTGGCGGTGGACAGGGCGGTCAGCACCTGCTCGTCGCTGAAGTGCGCGGTGTGCCGTACGGCCGGGAGGGTGATGCCGGCGGCTCCGGCCCGGTAGCCGGCGGCCGGGCCGCGGGCGTACAGCTCGGCGGGGCGCCCGCCGGGCACCGGGCCGAGGGGGGCCAGCGGCAGGACGGCGGCGGTGAGGGCCTCGGTGTGGCCGCGCCGCACGGGCACGTGTCCGGGCCGGGCGAGGCCGGTGTACACGGCGAAGCCGAAGGCGAGGGCCACGATCACGAGCAGGAGCAGGCCCTGGCGGCCCGCCCGGCCGCCCCCGGAGCCGTCCCGGGTCCAGGCGGAGCGGCTGCGGACGGCGCGGCTGTGTTCTTCGAGGCGTTCGTGGGCCGAGTACTCCTGGAGCCGGGCAGCCCGGACGAAGTCCTCGTCGAAGACGACGGACCGGTATTCGTCGTCGGACCCGAAGCCCTCGGGTACGTCGGGTGGATCTCCGGGCACGGCCATTGCTTCTCCCCGCATGAGAAGCCCTCGTGGAAGACCCCTGGGGGCGTCCCTTCCGGTCCGGAGGGGACGCGCGCACCGGGGTCGTACCTTGAGGGTTCGTCCGCGAGCGCGCCGGTAAACGCGCCGGTGGCCGGGGATTGCCCTTCCGGCCCCTTCCGGTCCCCCCCGGGCGGCCTCGGCGGGGCTCCTCAGGGTGCCAGGACCACCGGCGGGCCGCCGAGGGAACCGCCGCTGACGGCGCCCGGGCCGGAGCGCCCCTCGCCGACCCCGGCGCCGACGCCGGTGGAGGCGGGCGGCGGCGGGCTCTGCTCGCGGCGGTCGTCGGAGGCGCCGCGGTAGACGGCGGTGAAGGCGAGGGCGACCATGCCCACGCCCATCACCACGGCCAGCAGCCAGGCCACGGGGCGGTGCCAGCGGGCCCGGCCGCGGTAGGGCCGCAGGACTCCGCCGTGGGCCCCGTACGGCCCGTAGCCGTACCCGTACCCGTAGGCGTAGTCCGGGCCGAATCCGTAGGGCTGCCCGTCGGGGCCGTAGCCGTAGCCGTAGCGGTCCAGGTAGCCGTCGTAGCTGTCGCAGCCGTCGTCGACGGCCGCCGGGCCGCGGGCCATCGCCCGGGCCTCCTCGGCCTCGGCCCGCGCCTGGGCCGCGGCCCGGGTCCGCTCGGCCGCGGTCGGTTCATGGATCTTCGCGCTCCGGACGAAGTCCTCGTCGAACACCACGGAGGCGAAGTCCTGATCCGCGCCTCCGCGGTCTCCGTCGGGCTCCCAGTCGTCCGGGAACGGCTCGCCCCCCACGTCGTCCGGCACGGGACCAGCGTAGACCTGGGGGGCGGGTTTGGGCAGGGAGCGCGCGGATTTCGGCCACCCGGCGTCGAAGGCGCGATTACCTGACGTGACCGTCGCCGGTGACGATGTACTTGGTGGAGGTCAGCTCCGGGAGGCCCATGGGGCCGCGGGCGTGCAGCTTCTGGGTGGAGATCCCGATCTCGGCGCCGAAGCCGAACTGGCCACCGTCCGTGAACCGGGTGGAGGCGTTCACGGCCACCGTGGTGGAGTCGACCAACTGGGTGAAGCGGCGGGCCGCGGCCTGCGAGGTGGTGACGATGGCCTCGGTGTGGCCGGAGGTCCAGCGGCGGATGTGGGCGACGGCGTCGTCCAGGGAGTCCACGACGGCCGCGGCGATGTCGTAGGAGAGGTACTCGGTCTCCCAGTCCTCCTCGGTGGCGGGGACGACGGTGGCCTTGGTGCCCTCGGCCAGGGCGAGGACGGCCGGGTCGCCGTGCACGGTGACCCCGGCGTCGGCGAGGGCGTCGAGGGCGAGGGGCAGGAACGCGGCGGCGACGTCGCGGTGGACCAGCAGGGTCTCGGCGGCGTTGCAGACGGAGGGGCGCTGGGCCTTGGAGTTGATCAGGATCTCCACGGCCATGGCGAGGTCGGTCTGCGCGTCCACGTAGACGTGGCAGTTGCCGGTGCCGGTCTCGATGACCGGGACGGTGGACTCCTCGACGACGGTGCGGATGAGGGAGGCACCGCCGCGCGGGATCAGCACGTCGACGAGGCCGCGGGCGCGCATCAGCTCGCGGACGGAGTCGCGGCTCTCGCCGGGGACGAGCTGCACGGCGTCGGCGGGCAGGCCGGCCCCGGCCACGGCGTCGCGGAGGACGGCGACCAGCGCGGTGTTCGAGGCGTACGCGGAGGAGCTGCCGCGCAGCAGGACGGCGTTGCCGGACTTGAGGCAGAGGGCGGCGGCGTCCACGGTGACGTTGGGGCGGGCCTCGTAGATGATGCCGACCACGCCGAGGGGCACGCGGACCTGGCGGAGGTCGATGCCGTTGGGGAGGGTGGAGCCGCGGACTACCTCGCCCACCGGGTCCGGCAGGGCGGCGACGTCGCGGACGTCGGAGGCGATCGCGGCGACCCGCTCGGGGGTCAGCGTGAGGCGGTCGATGACCGTCTCGCTGGTGCCGGCGGCCCGGGCCTTGGCGGTGTCGACGGCGTTGGCCTCGACGATCTCGGCGGTGCGGGCCACCAGGGCGTCGGCGATGGCCAGCAGCGCGGTGTCCTTGGCGGACCGCGGCAGGGGGGCGAGGACCGCGGCGGCGGTGCGGGCGCGGGTGGCGGTCTCGGTGACGGGGCTGAGCTGCGTGGTCATGGGGGCAGGGTAGACCGGTGCGGTGGGCGGGGTGGCGGGGGTTCCGCCCAGCGAGATGGCGGGGCACCGGGCGCCGGGCGGGGCGGTTGCCCAGCGGGGCACCCTCCCCGACCGGCCGCTCGCCGGAGCCGGGGCCGCGCACGGGCTCCCCGGCGGGGCCGCACGGGGCCGAGGCGGGTGATGAACCGCGTGGTCCCCCGGGGCCGACCCCCGTCAGTAGGGGTGGACGCCCACCGGGGAGGCGGGCGGCGGGCCGTAGCCCTCCGCCACGCGCTGGTGGTAGGTGGCGCGGTCGATGACCTCCAGGCCGACGATCTCCCAGGGCGGCAGCTTGGCCGTGGAGCGGTGCTCGCCCCAGAGCCGCAGCGCGACGGCCGCGGCGTCGTGGAGGTCGCGGGCCTCTTCCCAGTAGCGGATCTCCGCGTGGTCGTCGGCGTAGCGGCTGGTCAGCAGGAACGGGTGGTCGTGGGCCAGTTGTTCGAGGCCCCGGCGCACCTCCGCGAGCGGGGCGGCGGTGCCGGAGACGCTGAGGGTGACGTGCCAGAGCCGGGACGTCGTCACGTCCTGGCCTGTTTCGACGCTGGTCAGCGCTCGCTCCCCCGGGCGCGTTCGTCTCACCGGCGGCCTCCTGGTCGCGTCCGTACGTCAGCGGTGGTCGGGTCCGGCGGGTGTCAGCTGTTGTCAGCGTCGGCCCGGCGGGCGTCCTTCGTGCGGGTCCTGCTCCCCCATCTGACCAGCCCGGAGGGCGTTGTGCGGTGTTTTTGCCGAACCTCAGCCGTGCAGGAGGACCAGATCGTCCCGGTGGACGACCTCGCGTTCGTATTCCGGTCCGAGCTCGCGGGCCAGCTCGCGGGTGGAGCGGCCGAGCAGCTGGGGGAGTTCCTTGGCGTCGAAGTTGACGAGCCCGCGGGCGACGGCCCGGCCGTCGGCGTCGCGCAGCTCCACCGGGTCGCCCGCGACGAAGTCCCCGCCGACGGCGGCGATCCCGGCGGGCAGCAGGGAGCCGCCGCCCTCGGTGACGGCCCGGACGGCGCCCGCGTCGAGGACCAGGTGTCCCTGGGGGGCGGAGGCGTGCTGGAGCCAGAGCAGCCGGTCGGCGGAGCGGCGGCCGGTGGCGTGGAAGTAGGTGCCGGTGCCCCGGCCCGCGAGGGCGTCGGCGGCCTGGCTGGCGGAGGTGAGGACCACCGGGATGCCCGCGGCGGCGGCGATCCGGGCGGCCTCGACCTTGGTGACCATGCCGCCGGTGCCGACGCCCGCCTTGCCGGCGCTGCCGATGGACACGTGCGCGATGTCGGCGGGGCCGCGGACCTCGTCGATGCGGCTGGTGCCGGGCAGCGAGGGGTCGCCGTCGTAGAGGCCGTCCACGTCGGACAGGAGGACGAGGAGGTCGGCGCGGACCAGGTGGGCGACGAGCGCGGCGAGGCGGTCGTTGTCCCCGAAGCGGATCTCGTCCGTGGCGACGGTGTCGTTCTCGTTGACGACCGGCAGGGCGCCCATGGCCAGGAGCTGGTCCAGGGTCCGGTAGGCGTTGCGGTAGTGCGCGCGGCGGCTGGTGTCGTCGGTGGTGAGCAGCACCTGGCCGACGCGGACCCCGTAGCGGGCGAAGGAGGCGGTGTACCGAGCGACGAGGAGGCCCTGGCCGACGCTGGCGGCGGCCTGCTGGCGGGCCAGGTCGGTGGGGCGGCGGCGCAGGCCGAGCGGGGCGAGACCGGCGGCGATGGCTCCGCTGGAGACGAGCACGATCTCCTTGGCGCCGCCGCTGCGGGCCTTGGCGAGGACGTCGACGAGGGCGTCGACCCGGTCGGCGTCGAGGCCCCCGGCGGCGGTGGTCAGGGAGGAGGAGCCGACCTTGACCACGATCCTGCGGGCGTCCGTGACGCCCTGCCTTGCCGCTGACACGTCGATCCCCTTTGCGAGCCCGATGGGTGGGCCACCAATTTACGGGGTGCCGGGGGCGGGCCGCCCGCGCGTTCCGCTCCGCGGACGGTCCCGGCGGGGCCGCCTCAGGGCCGGGGGGCGGCGGTGCCGGGGAGCAGGATCCGGCGGGAGAGCAGGTAGGTGACGGGCACGGCGGCGGCCGCGGCGAGCAGCGGGGCGGTGCGGGAGTCCATGCCGGCCCAGCCGACCAGGGCGTAGAGCCCGGCCGACTGGACGAGGTAGTTGGTGAGGTTCGTGAGCGGGAAGAGCAGGAACTTCTTCCAGGTGGGGCGGGTGCGGTAGGTGAAGTAGGTGTTCAGGAAGAAGGAGCCGACCATGCTGAGCAGGAAGGCGAGGGTGTAGGCGGCGAAGTACGGCAACCAGGGGTGGAGCAGCAGGTAGAGCCCGAAGAAGGTGCCGGTGTTGACCACGCCGACCAGGGCGAACCGCAGGACGGGGGCGAAGCGGCCCGCCCCGCGGCGGACCGGTCCGGGCCCGGCGTCGGCGAGGGCGGCGATGTCGGGGGCGGGGGCGGCGATGTCGGATGGGGCGGCGGACCGGTCGGCGGCGCGCCCGGACCCGACGGGGGCACGCCCGGCCGCGGCGGACCCGGCGGGCACCGCCGGCGCCTCGGGTCCGGGTCCGGATCGCGCGACAGGGAGTCCCGTGCCCTCCGGGGCGGGCGGCCGGGCGGTCACGGGCGGACGGGGCGGACCGGTTCGCCCAGGCCGGCACGCTGCTCCCCGGCGGTGCGGGCGGCGGTGAGGGCGCCGGCGGCGCCGGGCACGTGCGCCTCCTTGACCAGGAAGTGCGGGCGGCGCTTGGTCTCGTAGTAGATCCGGCCGATGTACTCGCCGATGAGTCCGAGCATGACCAGCTGGACCCCGCCGAGGCCCACGCTGATGGCCACCAGGGTGACGTAGCCGGGGGCGCTGACCCCGAAGGCCAGGGCCATGGCGATCACCCAGAGGGCGTACAGGGCCGCCAGGGCGGTGAGGGCGGCGCCCATCCAGATGCCGACGCGCAGCGGCCGGTTGTTGAAGGAGATCAGACCGTCCATGCCGTAGTTGAGCAGGGCGCCGAACCGCCACTTGGTCTCGCCCGCGCCGCGCTGGGCGTTGCGGTAGTCGAAGTGGACGGTGTCGAAGCCGATCCAGGAGAACAGGCCCTTGGAGAAGCGGTTGTACTCGGGCATGGAGAGCAGGGCGTCCACGGCGGGGCGGGACAGCAGCCGGAAGTCGCCGACGCCGTCGGTCAGCTCCACGTCCACCCACCTGTTCACCCCGCGATAGTAGAGGCGGCTCAGGGCGGTGCGGAGGGGCCGGTCGCCGTCGCGGGTGCGGCGGGCGATGATCTGGTCGTGGCCCTGCTGGTAGAGCTCCAGCATGCGTCCGATGAGCTCAGGCGGGTGCTGGAGGTCGGCGTCCATGATGACCACGGCGTCGCCGGTGGCCTCGCGGAGGCCGGCGAGCATGGCGGCCTCCTTGCCGAAGTTGCGGCTGAAGGAGACGTACCGGGCGCGGTCCCCGTGTTCGGCGGCGATCCGGCGGAGCTTGGGGAGGGTGCCGTCGCGGCTGCCGTCGTCGACGTAGCAGATCTCGTAGGTGACGGGGAGCGTGCCGAGGACCTCGCGGACCTCGCGGTCGAAGGCTTCGATGACCGCTTCTTCGTTGAAGCACGGAACGACTACGGACAGCTTCGTCATGCCCTTCCCCGTCACGTCTCACCGGCCCGCTCCGATGGGGCCGAACCCCCCCGGCACTATGCCACCGATGCCCTGTTTGCCGGGGTAATGGGGCGTTGCGTGTTTTCGGGGTCCGCGCGGGGTCCGCCCGACCGGCGGAAGGGGCCGGTTCGGGGGACGCGCCCGGGGTCACCGTGGGTGACCGGTCGGAAGAAAGGTGAGATTCCGGCCATAGCGGAGGTATACCGCTGCCGGGGCACTCGGGAACACACGGTAGCTTTGACGGGCGTGCAGGAGAACAAATGGATTGAGGTGCCAGTGCCCGACGTCTCCGTGGTCGTCATCGTCTACAACGACGCAGCGCGGCTGCCCACGGCCGTCCAATCGGTGTTGGACCAGACCCTCGACAGTGCCGAGGTCGTCATCGTGGACGACTGCAGCAAGGACAGGTCGTTCGAGGTCGCCAAGGAACTGGAGGCCGCCCACCCGGGACGGGTGCGCGCCTACCAGCTGCCCGAGAACAGTGGCGCGGGCGGCGAGCCCCGCAACGTCGGCATCGGGCACGCCCGCGGCCGCTACGTGATGTTCCTCGACAGCGACGACGTCCTTGAGGTCAACGCCTGCCGCAACATGCTGGAGGCCGCCGAGCGGACCGGCGCGGACCTGGTCTCGGGCCTCTGCGTGCGGATCCACAAGGACACCCGCAACCAGAAGCGCGACGAGTGGTACTCCTGGCTGTACCGCACCACGCGCACCCTGGACTCGGTCAGCGAGCTGCCGGACCTGTTCGTGTGGGACACCCTGTCCACGAACAAGTGCTACCGCCGCGACTTCCTCCTGGAGAACAACCTCCTCTTCCCGAAGGGGATGCTCTACGAGGACCTGATGTTCATCGCCGAGGCCTACCTCGCCGCGAAGAAGATCACCCTCATCCCGAACCAGGTCTACTTCTGGCACGTCCACGAGAAGGCCAAGGTCAAGTCGGTCACCAACCGGCGCCACGAGATGAGCAACTACATCCACCGGCTGGAGATCCACCGGCGGATCGACGCCCTCCTGGAGCAGCACGGCCTCACCGGCATGCGCCAGGACAAGGACGTCAAGTTCCTCAAGCACGACCTCGTACTGCATCTGCGTGACCTGCCGTTCCGCGACGAGTCCTACCGCCGCGAGTTCGCCGAGCTGTCCCGCGACTACCTGGCCGGCCTCGACGAGGGCGCCTACGCCCGGGTCCAGCCGATCCAGGCCATCTGCGCGTACCTGCTGCAGAAGGGCGACTGGGACAACCTGCTGCCCGCCGTGGACACGCTGATCCACCGCGACAAGATCTCCGCCCCGCTGACCGAGCGCGACGGCCGGATCTACTGGTGCGCCGAGCACCTCGACGACCCCCTCGGCCGCGAGATCCTCGACGTCACCGAGCTGGGCTACCACCAGAAGCCGGTCCAGAAGATGTTCCTCCGGAACGCGCTGACCGAGTACGGGGAGTCCGACGGCACCGTCCGCCTGGCCGGCCGGATCACCAACCCGCTGGGCGTGATCAAGCCGGAGTCCCGGGTCCTCGGCCAGATCGAGTTCCGGGCCCGCCGCCGCAGCCTGCAGACCTTCGCCTTCCCGGTGAAGTCCCTGCGGCACGAGGGCACCTCCCTCGCCTGGGAGGCCGAGGTCGACCTCAGCTCCAAGTTGCGGCCGCTCGGCATCATCGACTCCGTCTGGGACGTCCGCGTCATCCTCGACGTGGACGGCAAGAAGACGATCACCCGGCTGAGCGTCGGCGAGAACGAGCTGGGCCGCGGCATGCTGCCGGTCAAGCCCCGCCTGACCCGACTGGTCGCCGACCACATCGAGCCGCACCCCACCTCCAAGGGCCACCTGGCCTTCCGGCTGGTCTCCGCCAAGCACGACAACGAGCGCATCGAGGAGATCATCCAGAGCGCCGTGCGTGGCAGGCCCGGCAAGCTGGCCAAGGCCGGCTACCGCAAGGCCAAGGACCTCCGCAAGACGCTGACCTCGGACAAGACCAAGCTGCGCCTCTTCCACGAGGTGTACGGGCGGATGCCCGTCAAGAAGCGGACCGTCGTCTTCGAGAGCATGCTGGGCAAGCAGTACAGCGACAGCCCGCGCGCCGTCTACGAGGAGATGCGCGCCCGCGGCCTGGAGTTCGAGGCGTACTGGTCCTACGCGGGCAGCCCCAAGGACTACCCCGAGGACGCCCACCTGGTGCGCCGCTGGTCCCTGCCCTACCTCAAGGCGCTGGCCCGGGCCGAGTTCTGGGTGGACAACCAGAGCTACCCGCTCAAGCTCACCAAGCGCCCCGAGACCACGTACATCCAGACCTGGCACGGCTCCGCCCTGAAGAAGATGGGCTTCGACCAGCCCGGTCTGAAGGCCGCCACGCACGCCGCGCAGGCCGCGGAGGAGAAGCACCTCGGTCGCTTCGACCACTTCCTGTGCCGCACCGAGCACGACGTGCGCACCCTCGCCCGGGCCTTCCGGATCCCCGAGGACAAGCTGATGCGCGTGGGCTACCCGCGCAACGACGTGCTGGTCAAGGCCCGGCAGAACGAGCTCGCCTCGGGTGCGCGCAGCCGCGGCCCGCTCGCCGCCGAGCTGGGCATCCCCGCTGACAAGAAGGTGCTGCTGTACGCGCCGACCTTCCGCACCCCCGGCAACTTCCCCGTCCCCTTCGACGTGGAGCGGTTCGCGGAGGAGTTCGGGGACCAGTACGTGCTGCTGGTCCGGGCGCACTACCTCAACCACGTGGTGCTGCCCCCGACCGTGAAGGGCCGGGTCATCGACGTCTCGGCGCGCCACGACGTGATGCCGCTGATGCAGCTCGCGGACGCGCTGATCACGGACTATTCCTCCGTGATGTTCGACTACGCCCTGCTCGACCGGCCGATGCTGTTCTTCACGTACGACTACGACCAGTACGTCCACGAGGGCCGCGGCACCTACTTCGACCTGGCGGAGCACGCCCCCGGTCCGGTCTTCCGGACCGAGGAGGAGTTCCGCACGGTCCTGAAGGGCCTGGGCTCCGGCGAAGACACCCACGCGGCGGCCCGCCGGCGGTTCGTCTCCGAGTTCGGCGAGTACGACCGGGGCACCGCGGCGAAGACCATCGTGGACACGTTCTTCTCCGGATGGACCCGTTGATGTCCCAGACGACGACGTCCCCGACGACGACCGGAACGGCCATGAGCGAAACGCACACCACCACCGAGGACTCCGGGGTCGCGGCGACCCCGGTCCGCGACGTCTTCCTCGTCTCCAACAGCGTGGACGAGCTCGGCGGCATCACCAGCTGGTCGCACCAGATGGCGCGGCTGTTCGCGGACCGCGGGCACTCCGTGCACGTGGTCGGCATCGTCCCGGCCCCCGAGGGCCGGCGCGCCGACCTGGGCCCGGACCTGCCGTACCGGACCACCACCCTGTACGACGCGCACCCGCCGTCGGTGAAGCCGCTGCGCGGCCTCAAGGGCAAGCTGGACCTGGCCGAGCGGCGCCGGCACGCCGCCCGCGAGGCCGGGATGCACGAGCAGGCCGCGAAGCTGACCGCGCTGTTCCGCACCGCCCGCCCCGGCTCCGTGGTCATCGTGACCCAGGTCTGGGCGATGGAGTGGGTGGCGCTGGCCGAGACGGCCGGGCTGAAGGTCGTCGGCATGAGCCACGAGTCCTTCGAGACCTGCCGCAAGTCCTCCCGGTTCGGGCGCGTGAAGCGCTTCTACAAGGACGTGGACCGCATGCTGGCCCTCACCCGTGAGGACGCCGACCTGTGGATCCGCCAGCGGATGGACAACGTCGGCTCCATGCCGAACCCGCTGCCCTTCTTCCCCGAGGTGCCCTCGGAGCGGACCGCGAAGCGCGTGGTCAGCATCGGCCGGCTGCACGAGGAGAAGGGCGTGGACCTGCTCCTCGACTCCTGGGCCGAGATCGCCCCGCGCCACCCCGACTGGGTGCTGACCCTGTACGGGTCGGGCCCGGAGGAGGAGGCGCTCAAGAAGCAGGCCGCCCAGCTGGGGATCTCCTCCTCGGTGGAGTGGATGGGCCGCACCTCCGACGTGCCCGGGGCGCTGCGCGAGAGCGCGGTGTTCGCCCTGTCCTCCCGCGGCGAGGGCTTCCCGCTGGCCCTGATGGAGGCCATGGCGACGGCCGTGCCCTGCGTGGCCTTCGACGTGGCCCCCGGCGTCCGGGAGATCATCACGGACGGGGAGAACGGCCTCATCGCGCCGCCCGGGAACACGGGCGAGTTCGCCCGCCGCCTGGAGGAGCTGATCTCCGACGGCGAGCTGCGGGACCGCATGGGCGAGAAGGCCCGTACGGACATCCAGCGGTACTCCACGGAGGAGATCACGGGCCGCTGGGAGGCACTGTTCGCCTTGCTGCACCGCTGACCGGAACCATCCCGGGACGACGGAGGTCCTGTATCAGGACAGGACCTCCGTCCACCGGAGAACGGGCCATCACCCCTGGGGGTGGTGGCCCGTCGGCGTAGGCTCGATGGTGCAGGCCGCACCGGCCGGGGGGAACGCCGAACGAGGGGACCCATGCCTCCCGCCACACCCTCCGCCCCCGCCGTGCCCCCGGGGTCCGGCACTCCCACCGAGGCCGCCACAGGCGCGCCCCTCGTCTCCGTCGTCGTGCCCGTCCACGACACCCTGCCGTACCTGGCCGAGTGCTTCGACTCGGTGGCCGCCCAGACCTTGGACCCCCGGCTCGTCGAGGTCATCGCCGTGGACGACGGCTCCACCGACGGCTCGGCCCGGTGGCTCGACGCCTGGGCGGCCGACCGGCCGAACGCCACCGTCCTGCACGCGCCCGCCTCCGGAGGCGCCGGACGCCCCCGCAACCTCGGCATCGAGCGGGCCCGCGGCCGGTACCTGTTCTTCCTGGACTCCGACGACCGACTCGGCGAGCGGGCCCTGGAACGGCTGGTGGCCATGGCCGAGGAACACGACTCGGACGTCGTGTACGGGCGGATCGTCGGCACCGGCGGCCGGCCCGCGCCCGTGGACCTGCGCACCACCAGCCCCACCGTCGACCTCTTCCACTCCCCCGTGTACTGGACCCTCGCCGCCTACAAGCTCTGGCGGCGCACCCTCGTCGACGCCTACGGGCTCCGCTTCACCGAGGGCCTACTCGTCAACGAGGACCTGCCCTTCGCCGTGCACGGGCTGCTGCACGCCGCCCGCATATCGGTGGTCGCCGACCACGACTGCTACTACCTGCGGGGCCGCGCCGACGGCGGCAACGCCACCCGACAGGACCTGGACTGGCCCGCCCAGTTCGACTTCGTGGCCGGGGTGATGGAGTTGGTCGCCCGGCACGTGCCCGCCGGACCCGACCGGGACGCCCTGATGCGCCGGCACTTCCACGGCGAAGTGCTCTCCGCCTTCGGCCCCCACTACCTCGCCCGGGACGCCACGGACCGCCTCGCCATGGCGGAAGCCGCCCGACCGCTGCTCGACCGCTGGCTGACCGAGCCGATCCTCGACGCCCTCCCGCCCGGACTGCGCCTGCGCGCCCACCACCTGCGCCGCGGCGACCCGACCGCGCTCACCGCCGTCGTGGCCGCCGACACCGGACCGGACGGGCCCCGCGAGGTCCCCGCGGAGGTCTCCGGGGGCCGCGCCCACGCCCTCTACCCCGGATTCCGCGCCGGCCCGGACGCCCCGCCCGAAGCCCTTTACGACCTCACCCGCCGGGTGTCCCTGCGCCAGGAACTGTCCGACCACCACTGGGACGGGGCGGTGCTCCGACTCGCCGGACGGGCCCGCCTCACCGGCCTGGGGCCCGAGGTGCCGCTGCGCACCTCCCTGCTGCTCCGCCGCCAGGGGTACACCTGCCGGATCCCCGCCGAGACCGACACCGAGGGCCACTGGACCTGCGCCGTGGACCTGGCCGCCGCCGACGACGGCCGGCCGCTCCCCGAGGGCCAGTGGACGGTCCGGGTGGCCGTGGCCGCCGGGGACCCGGACGGAGGCGAGCTGTACCGGGAAGCCTGGCTGCCCCGCCCGGCCGGAGACCGGTACGACGGACCCCCGGAACCCCGCCTGGTCGACCGCGGTCCCGCCGGGATCACCGCGGCCGCCGTGTTCCACTCCGCCGCCCACGGCCACGTGAACCTCGACATCGGCGCCACCCGCTTCCCGCTCGGCCGGGACGCCCACGGGACCCTGCTCCGCGGACCGCGCGGCCGGATCACCGTCGAGGTCCTGGCCACCCTGCCGGGCTGCTCCCCGGACGCCGAGCTGCGGCTCGTCCTCGACTCCCCCGGACGGACGGCACTGCCGGCACCCGGCCGGGGCACGAGCGATCAGGAGGGCCGGGCCCTGGTCCGCTGCCCGGTGCGCGGACTGCCGGCGGGCACCTGGGAGGTGCGGCTGCGCGTGGCGGCGGGCGGATTCGTCCGCGAGCTGCCCGTGGCCGGCCCCGACGGCGGGCCGCTCCGGGTCACCGTGCGGCCCCCGGCGGTGCGCCGGTCGGCCGCCCTGCTCCGGCGGGGCCTGCGCGCGCTGCGGGGGCTCCGGACGGACCGTACGGCCCCCTCTCCGGCCTGATCCCGGCCCCGCACGGCCCCGCGGCCTCCCGGGCGACCCGCCGGGTCCCCCGGATACGGCGGAGGGCCGCCCGGCGGTCCCGGACGGCCCCCGAAGGGTCGCGCGCGCCCCGTCGGGACGGGGGGCGCGCGGCGGGGCGCGCGGGGGGGGGCGGGGCGGGGCCCGGACGGGAGA
>NZ_JBEOSD010000094.1:0-30994 GCF_040302735.1 Streptomyces sp. NPDC097619
GGGTGTCGTGGAACGCGTTGCGGGACGTGGCTGCGGCGACGGGGGCGGATCCGGTGCCCGGACGCGTACGCCGCCGGGCACCGGCTCTTCCGCCGCTCGTACGTTCCCCTTCCGGCGGGCCCTCAGGGGGTCGCGGTCTCCGGGTAGCGGCGCGGGGTCCAGGCCAGCCGGGTGCCGTCGGGCCGTTCGGTGACCCGGGTCTGCGAGGAGCCGACCAGGAGGATGGTCCGCATGTCCACCTCCGCCGGGTCCAGGGTGCCCAGGGTGAGGACCCGTACCGACTGCTCGGGGCCGCCCACGTCCCGGGCGACGACCACGGGGGTGTCGGCGCCCCGCAGTTCGGCGAGCAGGTCGCGGGCCTGACCGACCTGGTGGGTGCGGCTGCGGGAGCCCGGGTTGTACAGGGCGAGCACCAGGTCGGCCGCGGAGGCGGCGCGCAGCCGCTCGGCGATGACCTCCCAGGGCTTGAGGCGGTCCGAGAGGGAGACGGTGGCGTAGTCGTGGCCGAGCGGGGCGCCCGCGGCCGCGGCGGCGGCGTTGGCGGCGGTCACGCCGGGCAGCACCCGGACCGGGACCTCCTCGTACTCCTTCTGACCGGCGGCCTCCAGCACGGCGGTGGCCATGGCGAACACGCCGGGGTCGCCGCCGGACACCACGGCGACCCGCTTGCCGCGGCGGGCCAGGTCGAGGGCGAACTCGGCGCGTTCGGCCTCCACCTTGTTGTCGGAGCCGTGGCGGACCTGTCCGGGTCGGACGGGGACCCGGTCGAGGTAGGTGGTGTAGCCGACGAGGACCTCGGCGTCGGCGAGGGCGCGGCGGCTCTCGGGGGTGAGCCAGAGGGGTCCGGCCGGGCCGGTGCCGACCACGGTGACCGCGCCGGGGCCGGTGGGCTTGGCGCCGGGGTTGCCGACGCGGCTGGGGACCACCGCCACGGAGAAGTACGGCACCGACTCGGGGTCGGTGTCGGCGAGGAGGCCGGTCCGCTCCCCCGCCATGGTGGCGCGCTCCACATAGCGGGCCTCCGGGAGTCGGCCGGACGCCTCCAGGGCGCGGCGGACCGCGGGGAAGGTGCGGCCGAGCTTCATGACCACGGCGGAGTCGGTGGCGGCGAGGCGGGCGGTGAGCTCGTCCTCGGGCAGGGTGCCGGGCAGGACGGTGAGCACCTCCTCGCCCTCCACCAGCGGGGTCTGCAGGCGGGCGGCGGCGGCGCTGATGGAGGTCACGCCGGGGACGACCTCGGTGGTGTAGCGGTCGGCGAGCCGCTTGTGCATGTGCATGTAGGAGCCGTAAAAAAGCGGGTCGCCCTCGGCGAGGACGGCCACGGTGCGGCCCGCGTCCAGGTGGGCGGCGAGCCGGGCGGCGGACTCCTCGTAGAACTCCTCCATGGCGCCCTGGTAGCCGCCGGGATGGTCGGTGGTGCCGGTGGTGACCGGGTAGACCAGGGGCTCTTCGAGGTGGTCGGGGCGCAGGTGTCCGGCGGCGATGGAGCGGGCGATGGAACGGCCGTGCCGGGCGCTGTGGTAGGCGATGACGTCGGCCTCGGCGATGGCGCGGACCGCGCGCAGGGTCATCAGTTCCGGGTCGCCGGGGCCGAGCCCGACCCCGTACAGCCGGCCGGGGGTCACGGGGGTGTGACGGTCGCTCATTCTTCCTCGCTCGCGATGGCGTTGACGGCGGCGGCGGCGATGGCGCTGCCGCCGCGGCGGCCGCGGACGATCAGGTGGTCCAGGCCGGAGGGGTGGGCGGCGAGGGCGTCCTTGGACTCGGCGGCTCCGATGAAGCCGACGGGGACGCCGATGACGGCGGCGGGGCGCGGGGCGCCCTCCTCGATCATCTCCAGGAGCCGGAAGAGGGCGGTGGGGGCGTTGCCGACGGCGATGACGGAGCCCTCCAACAGGCCGCGGTCGCGCCAGAGTTCGAGGGCGGCGGCGCTGCGGGTGGTGCCCATCTTCGCGGCGAGGGCGGGGACGGACGGGTCCGAGAGGGTGCAGAGCACGTCGTTGTCGGCGGGCAGTCGCTTGCGGGTGACGCCGCTGGCGACCATCTGCACGTCGCACAGGATCGGGGCGCCCGCGCGCAGGGCGGCCCGCGCGCGCAGGACGACCTCGGGGGTGTAGCCGAGGTCCTGGGGGAGGTCGGTCATCCCGCAGGCGTGGATCATGCGGACCGCGACCTGGGCCACGGAGGCGGGCAGCCCCGAGAGGTCCGCCTCGGCGCGGATCGTGGCAAAGGACTGGCGGTAGATCGCGGCGCCGTCCTTCTCGTACTCGAACACTGTGTTCTCGCTCATTTCTGCGCTGTGTCCGCGGGGAACGCGGTCGGTCCCGGGAGGAGCCGGGGCCGTGGGTCAGGGGGTGCGTGCGGCGGCCAGGGCGGCCGCGAGCGCGTCGGGGGCGGGCGGTACGGGGACGGGGGCCGTGGGTCCGTCGCCCGTGGGGGCCGGTGCCGCGGGGCGGCTCAGGAGGTAGCCGGTGGGGGTGGCGACGAGGTCCACCCAGTCCCGGCCGCGGGGGTGTCCGCAGCGGCGGGCGCAGCCGGACCAGTGCACGGGCAGGGGGCCGCGGGCGCGGGCGACCACGGCCGTGGCGTCGGCCCGGACGTCGGCGAGGGACTTGGCGCAGCCGGGGCGGCCGGAGCAGGCGGTGACGCCTTCCCAGGCGCTGTCCGGGTCGGGGACCAGTCCCGCGGCGGCCAGGTCCGCGGCGGTCCCGGCGGGGTCGGCCGGTCCGGGGAGGACGACCTGCCGCCAGGGGGTGACGCGGAGTTCCCCGGCGGCGGCGCGGGCGGCCCGGGCGAGGGCGCGGAGTTGGTCGGAGGTGAGCCGTCCCAGGGGCGGGAGGACGCACAGCGCGGCCTTCGGGGCCCGTCCGGTGATACCGGGTCGGGGCGGCGGGGCGTAGGGCCAGGGCACGGCGGTCCGTACCGCGGCCGGGATTCCGTCGCGGGTCGCGCGGGCGGCGAACTCGCCTTCGTCCAGGGCGTGTCCGGTGGGGAGCTCGGCCACGCGCCAGGCTCCGGTACCGGCCCGTTCGGCGGTGTCGAGGAAGTACTCGGCGGCGAGGACGGCGGCCCGGGGGGCCTCGTCGGCGGACAGCTCCACGGCGGCGTCGGAGGCGCCGAGGCGGAGCAGGGCGCGTCCGTCGGGTCGGGCGAGGAGGGTGAGGTCGGGGGCGAGGGCGGCCACGTCCCCGCGGCCGTCGTCGCAGGCGAACAGGAAGCGGCCGGACAGGGCCGTGGCGCGTTCGCGGGTGCACAGGAGCCGGTCGAGGGAGCGGACCCAGTCGGGCACGGTGGGGGTGTCCGCGAGGGGGGTGGCCACGATGTTGCGGACGCGTTCGTGGGCGGGGGCGGGGAGCAGTCCGGCCTCGGTCAGCAGGTGGGCCAGGCCGGTGCCGCAGGTCGCGGCGAGGCCGCGGAGTTGGAGGTTGCCGCGCGAGGTGATCTCCGCCTGGCCGTCCCCGAACCGGTCGGCCGCGTCGGCGAGGAGCTCCGCCTGACGGGGCCCCAGCAGGCCGCCGGGGAGACGGACCCGGGCCAGGTGCCCGTCGTCCGCCGGGTGCAGTCGCAGCGCGCCGGGGCAGGCGTCGCCGCGGTCCCGTATGACGGGTTCGTCCCGGGATGCGGAGCTGGGGGGCGGGGGCATGGCGGCGAGCATACCCACGAAAACGGTGCGCTCCGCTGTGGCCGACGCCACGCTCACCACCGCGCCCGCCGCCGCGCCGATCGCCGCGCGGGGCCGGCGGGATCGGGGCCGGCGGGATCGGGGCCGGCTCGGGTCCGCGGTCGCCCGCGGGCCGCCGGAGGGGCGGACCCGGGCGAGGGGCGCGGGGCACGGGGGGCACGAGGGGCCGGGGCGGAGCACCGTTTCGGCGAGGGGCGGGGCGGGGAGGTGGGCCCCGCGCGACGGCGGCCGGTATGGGCTCGGTCACCTGCGAGAACCCGCCCTCCCGCCGCGCCGCGTCCCCGCATAGGATGCCCCCGGCGGGCCGCTCGGCCCGCCATCGCCGAGGACGGCGACATGGGAGGAAGCCCGGTGAGATTCCGGCGCGGTCCCGCCACTGTGAGTCCGGTTCCGCCGCCACGCGGCCGCCGGGCGAGTCAGGAACTCCCGTCGTCCTCACTGCCCGGGGCGCGGAAACCCCGAGGAAGGCCAGCCGCCGCATGATCCTGCTGCTGTCGACGTCCGACACCGATCTGCTGAGCGCCCGCGCGGCGGAGGGCCCGGTTCCGTACCGCTTCGCCAATCCCTCCCGGCTGCCGCTGGACGACCTGCCGGAGCTGCTCGACGGCACGGACCTCGTGGTCGTGCGCCTGCTGGGCGGGCTGCGCGCCTGGCAGGACGGGATCGACGTGCTGCTGGCCGCCGGTCAGCACCGTCCCGTGGTCGTCCTCACCGGTGAACAGGCCCCGGACGCCCAGCTGATGGCCGCCTCCACGGTCCCCATCGGCATCGCCGCCGAGGCCCACGCCTACCTGGCGCACGGCGGCCCGGCCAACCTGGAGCAGCTGGCCCGCTTCCTGTCCGACACCGTGCTGCTCACCGGCCACGGCTTCGAGTCCCCGGCGGCCGCGCCGACCTGGGGGCACCTGGAGCGCACCCCGGTGCGGGCGTACGGGCCGAGGATCGCGGTGCTCTACTACCGCGCCCACCAGATGAGCGGCAACACCGCCTTCGTGCACGCCCTGTGCGACGCGGTCATCGAGGCCGGGGGCACCCCGGTCCCGCTGTTCGTGTCCTCGCTGCGCGCCCCCGAGCGGGAGCTGCTGGACGAACTGGGCGGCGTGGACGCGATCGTGACCACCGTGCTGGCCGCCGGCGGCACCCGGCCCGCCGAGGCGTCGGCGGGCGGGGACGACGAGTCCTGGGACGCGGGCGCCCTGGCCGCCCTGGACGTGCCGATCCTCCAGGCGCTGTGCCTGACCGGTTCGCGCAGCACCTGGGAGGAGAACGACGAGGGCCTGTCGCCGCTGGACGCGGCGAGCCAGGTCGCCGTGCCGGAGTTCGACGGCCGCCTGATCACGGTGCCGTTCTCCTTCAAGGAGATCGACGCCGACGGGCTGCCCGCGTACGTGGCCGACCCCGAGCGGGCCGCCCGGGTCGCGGGGACCGCCGTCCGGCACGCCCGGCTGCGCCACATACCCAACGCCGACAAGCGCCTCGCCCTGGTGCTGTCGGCGTACCCGACGAAGCATTCCCGGATCGGCAACGCCGTCGGCCTGGACACCCCGGCCAGCGCGGTGGCCCTGCTGAACCGCCTCATCGACGAGGGCTACTCCTTCGGGGCCCGCGAGGAGATCCCGGGACTGGTCTCCGGCGACGGCGACGAGCTGATCCGCGCCCTCATCGAGGCCGGCGGCCACGACCAGGACTGGCTCACCGAGGAGCAGCTGGCCCGCAACCCGATCAGGATCCCCGCCGCCGACTACCGCCGCTGGTTCGACCTGCTGCCGGCGGACCTGCGGGAGGCCGTGGAGGAGCACTGGGGCCCGGCCCCGGGCGAGATGTTCGTGGACCGCTCCGCCAACCCGGAGGGCGACATCGTCCTGGCGGCGCTGCGGTTCGGGAACCTGCTCGTGCTGATCCAGCCGCCGCGCGGCTTCGGCCAGAACCCCATCGCGATCTACCACGACCCGGACCTGCCGCCCTCGCACCACTACCTGGCCGCCTACCGGTGGATCCAGGCCGCCCGCGAGGACGGCGGCTTCGGCGCCGACGCCATGGTGCACCTGGGCAAGCACGGCAACCTGGAGTGGCTGCCCGGCAAGAACGCCGGCCTGTCCGCCTCCTGCGCCCCGGACGCCGCCCTCGGCGACCTGCCCCTGGTGTACCCCTTCCTGGTCAACGACCCGGGCGAGGGCACCCAGGCCAAGCGCCGGGTGCACGCCACCCTCGTGGACCACCTGGTGCCGCCGATGGCCCGCGCCGACTCCTACGGGGACATCGCCCGCCTGGAACAGCACCTCGACGAGTACGCGCAGATCTCGGCGATGGACCCGGCGAAGCTGCCGGCGATCCGCGCGCAGATCTGGACGCTGATCCAGGCCGCGAAGCTGGACCACGACCTCGGTCTGGCCGAGCGCCCCGACGACGACGGCTTCGACGACTTCCTGCTGCACGTCGACGGCTGGCTGTGCGAGGTCAAGGACGCCCAGATCCGCGACGGTCTGCACGTGCTGGGCGGAGCCCCGACCGGCCCGGAGCGGATCAACCTGGTCCTGGCGATCCTGCGGGCCCGGCAGATCTGGGGCGGCACCACCGCCCTGCCCGGTCTGCGCGAGGCCCTCGGCCTGGACGAGTCGAAGGCCACCCGGACCTCCGCCGACGAGGCCGAGGAGACCGCCCGCGCCCTGGTGGAGGCCATGGAGGCGGCGGACTGGGACCCGGCCGCCGTCGCCGGCGTCGCCGCGGGGCACCCGCGGGGCGTGGCGGACGTGCTGGAGTTCGCGGCCCGCGAGGTGGTGCCGCGGCTGTCCGCCACCACGGACGAGCTGACCCACGCCGTGCACGCGCTGAACGGCGGGTTCGTGCCCGCGGGCCCCTCCGGTTCCCCGCTGCGCGGTCTGGTCAACGTGCTGCCGACGGGCCGCAACTTCTACTCCGTGGACCCGAAGGCGGTGCCCTCCCGGCTGGCCTGGGAGACCGGTCAGGCCCTGGCCGACTCCCTGCTGGAGCGCTACCGGGGCGACCACGGCGAGTGGCCGTCCTCGGTGGGCCTGTCCCTGTGGGGCACCAGCGCCATGCGGACCGCGGGCGACGACGTGGCCGAGGCCCTGGCACTGCTGGGCGTCCGCCCGGTGTGGGACGAGGCGTCCCGCCGCGTCACCGGCCTGGAGGCGATCCCGTACGAGGAGCTGGGCCGGCCCCGCATCGACGTCACCCTGCGGATCTCGGGATTCTTCCGGGACGCCTTCCCGCACGTGATCGGGCTGCTCGACGACGCCGTGCGGCTGGCCGCCGCCCTGGAGGAGCCCGCCGAGGCCAACTTCGTGCGGGCGCACGCCCAGGCCGACCTCGCCGAGCACGGGGACGAGCGGCGGGCCACCACCCGCATCTTCGGCTCCCGGCCCGGCACCTACGGGGCGGGCATCCTCCAGCTCATCGACAGCCGGGACTGGCGCACCGACGCCGACCTCGCCGAGGTGTACACGGTGTGGGGCGGCTACGCCTACGGGCGCGGCCTGGAGGGCCGCCCGGCGCGGGCCGAGATGGAGACGGCGTACAAGCGGATCACGGTGGCGGCGAAGAACACCGACACCCGCGAGCACGACATCGCCGACTCCGACGACTACTTCCAGTACCACGGCGGCATGGTCGCGACCGTACGGGCGCTGCGGGGCACCTCCCCCGAGGCGTACATCGGTGACTCCACCCGCCCGGAGACGGTGCGGACCCGGACGCTGGTCGAGGAGACCTCGCGGGTGTTCCGGGCCCGGGTGGTGAACCCGAAGTGGATCGAGGCGATGCGCCGGCACGGCTACAAGGGCGCCTTCGAGCTGGCCGCGACGGTGGACTACCTCTTCGGGTACGACGCCACGACGGGTGTGGTCGCCGACTGGATGTACGACAAGCTCACCGAGACGTACGTCCTGGACCCGGAGAACCGGGCCTTCCTCCAGGAGGCCAACCCGTGGGCGCTGCACGGCATCGCGGAGCGGCTGCTGGAGGCGGAGTCCCGCGGGATGTGGGAGAAGCCGGACGCCCGGATCCTGGAGGAGCTGCGGCAGGTGTACCTCGACACCGAGGGCGGCCTGGAGGCCGAATCCGAGTAGACCGTCACATGTGACACAGACTTGTCACATGTGCCATTACTGCGGCTGCCGTCAGATCCCCCTCATCAGGGAGTTCGTCGCCGAGCACGAGACGGTCACCGACGCGGCCGGGGACGCCCTGCGCGCCCTCGACCGCGGTGACCCGACCGCGGCCCGGCGGCTGGTGGACCGGATGACCGAGGAGCTCCTCGCCCACTGGGAGGGCGAGGAGCGCGGTCTGTTCGCGGTGATGGAACAGGACCCGGAGTACGCCCCGTACATCGCGGACCTGGTGCGCGAGCACCGCGAGTCGGCCGCCTTCCTGGACCGGGCCGACCTCGGGGACCCGACGGACGAGGCCCGGTTCCGGGCTTCGGTGGACGAACCGCACCGCCACATCGCGAAGGAGGAGGACGGGCTGTTCCCGGCCTCCCTGACGGCGTTGGCCGGGGACGAGTGGGACCGGTCCATCGCGGCCTGGCGGGCCGCCCACCCCGACCGGGAGCCGGGTCCCGCGGGCTGAGCCCCCGCCCGACGGGCCCGTGGCGCGCGGCCCCGTGCATCATGGGCCCATGACCGATGATCTTGTGACGGGTGCGGACCCCGGGCCGCGCATCGAGGAGACCGCCCGGCGGCTCGCCGCCGTGGACGGAGTGGTCGGGGTCTGCCTCGGCGGGAGCCGGGCCCGCGGCGCGCACCGCCCCGATTCCGACTGGGACCTGGGCCTCTACTACCGGGGCCGCCCCGACACGGCCGCCCTGCGCGCCCTGGCGAAGGAGCTCACCGGCCGGGACACCGAGGTCACCGAGCCCGGCGCCTGGGGCCGGTGGGTGGACGGGGGCGCCTGGCTGACCGTGGACGGGGCCCGGGTGGACTGGCTCTACCGCGACCTCGACCGGGTCGCCGGAATCTGGCGGGACTGCCGCGCGGGCCGGTTCGAGACCGGCACCCAGGCCGGCCACCCGCTCGGGGTGTACTCGCACTCCTATGCCGGCGAGTTGGCCCAGGGCCTGGTCCTGGCCGACCCGACGGGTGAACTCGGCGCGCTGCGGGCCGAGATGGCGGAGTACCCGGAGGCCCTGCGGACCGCCCTGGTGGACCAGGCCCGCTGGGAGGCACCCTTCACCCTGGCCGTCGCCCGCAAGGGGGTGGCCCGCGCGGACTCCTTCCACGTCGCCGGGTGCCTGTTCCGGACGGTGGGGGTGCTCGTGCAGGCGGTGCACGCCCACGGCGGGCAGTGGCCGGTGAACGAGAAGGGCGCGGTGGCCGCGGCCGGTCGGCTCCCGGGGGCCCCGGCGGGCTTCGCCACCCGCGCGCACGCCCTGTGCGGGGCGCCGGGCACGACTCCGGAGGAGCTGACGGCCACGCTCGACGCCGCGGACCGACTGGTCGCCGACACCCTCGCAGCCCTGGACGCCGGCCCGGCCGGCGGCTGAGACCCCCTCCGGCACGTCCCCGGGAGGGGTGATCGGGCAGAGACCGGCCCGGGGTGCGGAGGGACAGGTTCCGCACCCCGGGCCGGGGCTTGTGCCCGCCCCATCCGTTCGGGGGCCGGGTTCCGCCGTGCCGTCGCTCAGCCCCGCAGGGCCCGCTCCTGCGCCACCCGCAGCCGCAGGGTCGCCAGGTCCAGCAGCGGGGTGGCCACGCCCAGGGCGCGGGCCCGCGCCGTGAGGTCCCCGAAGAGGTGCTCGACCTCGGTGGGCGCACCCGCCAGGAGGTCCCGGTAGAGGGAGGGCGTCAGCGGGGAGCCGGACGCGGTCACCACGCCTTCGGTGAGGGCGAGTTCGTCGGCGGGCAGCGGCCGGCCGGCCGCGGCGGCCACGGCGGCGGCCTCCGCGAGCACCGCCCGGGCCAGCTCGGGGCCGCCGGGAGCGGCGTTGACCTCCCCCACCGAGCCGCCGCCGAGCACGGTCAGCGCGGCGAGGGAGACGATGAAGGCCCACTTGTGCCACATGGCGCCGAGGGCGTCGGGGGTGTCCGGGGAGTCGATCCCCGCGCCCGTGAGCGCCTTGCGGACGGCGCTCACCCGGTCGGAAGCCCCGGCCACCGCCGCCGTACCGGCCGCCGCCCCCGTGCCGGCTCCGGCGTCGGCGCCCGGCGCGGGCAGTTCCCCGGTCAGCACCACCGCGGGCGGGGCCAGCCGCAGGATCCCGCCGTCCGCGTCGAGGGTGGTGACCACCTTGGCCACCCCGCCGAGCACGGGGCCCGGCCCGAAACGGGCGGTCAGCGCGTCCAGCTGGGCCAGGCCGTTGAGCAGGGGCACGATCACCGTGTCCGGACCCACCGCCGGGGCGAGTCCGTCGAGGGCCGCCTCCAGGGCGGTGGACTTCACGGAGAGCAGTACCAGGTCGTACGGGCCGTCCAGGGTGTCCGCCGTGACGAGGGTCGGGCTCACGGACCAGTCCTCGCCGAGCCCGGAGATCCGCAGCCCGCGCTCCCGGAGCACCGCCGCGCGCCCGGGCCGCACCAGGAAGGTGACGTCCTCCCCGGCGCGGGCGAGCAGGGCCCCGAAGTAGCCGCCGACGGCTCCGGCCCCGACCGTGAGGATCCTCATCGCGCGTTCCCTTTCCGCCGTTCCCCCGCGCGGGCCCGGCCCGCGGTGTCACCGGGGCAACTCCGCCACGCCCGGACGCTATTCCCACCCCCGCGCCTTTACCCGACGGTCCCCGGGCGCGGGCGCGATCGGGCCGGGCTTCACCGGAACTCGTGAACTCCCCCATGGCGTACGGGTGGCGTGGGTAGGGCGCTGCTGATCTCTGTGCGGGGGCCGGGTCGGCTCCCGCGCCCCCAGTGAAAGGCCGAGCCCGACGTGACACAGCCGTTCCGACTGCCGGAGTTCTACGTGCCGTACCCGGCACGGCTCAACCCGCACCTCGAAGGGGCGAGGGAGCACACCAGGCGCTGGGCCGCCGCGTTCGGGATGCTGGAGGGGTCCGGGGTGTGGACCACCGCGGACCTGGAGGCCCACGACTACGCCCTGCTGTGCTCCTACACCCACCCCGACTGCGACGCCGAGGCCCTGTCGCTGGTCACCGACTGGTACGTGTGGGTCTTCTTCTTCGACGACCACTTCCTGGAGACCTTCAAGCGCTCGCAGGACCGCGAGGGTGCCCGCGCCTACCTGGACCGGCTCGCCGCGTTCATGCCGATGGACCCGGCCGCGGGCTTCCCCGAGCCCGAGAACCCGGTGGAGGCGGGCCTGGCCGACCTGTGGGCGCGCACCGTGCCCGCGATGGGCCGGGACTGGCGGGAGCGGTTCTCGGAGAGCACCCGCAACCTCCTCGACGAGTCGATGTGGGAGCTCGGGAACATCGACATCGGGCGGGTATCCAACCCGCTGGAGTACATCGAGATGCGCCGCAAGGTCGGCGGGGCGCCGTGGTCGGCGGGGCTGGTCGAGTACGTCGCGGCGCAGGTGCCGGAGCGGGTGTCGCGGTCCCGGCCGCTGGCGGTGCTGCGGGACGCCTTCTCCGACGCGGTACACCTGCGCAACGACCTGTTCTCCTACCAGCGGGAGGTGGAGGACGAGGGCGAGCTGTCCAACGCCGTACTGGTGCTGGAGACCTTCCTGGGCTGTTCCACCCAGGAGGCCGCCGAGACGGTCAACGACCTGCTGACCTCCCGGCTCCAGCAGTTCGAGCACACCGCGCTGGCCGAGCTCCCCGGGCTGTTCGCCGACCACGCCCTGACCCCGCCGGAGGTCCTGGCCGTGCTCGCCTACGTCAAGGGGCTCCAGGACTGGCAGTCCGGCGGGCACGAGTGGCACCTGGTCTCCAGCCGGTACATGAACGAGGGGGCCCGCGGGGCGGACCCGGTCACCCTGCCCTTCCTGCCCACGGGTCCGGGGACCGCGGCCCTGGACCACCGGGCCGTGTTCGCCCCGCGCGCCATGGAGCTGCGGCGGCGCTCCTTCTCGCACGTGCCGTTCCGGCCGACCGGCCCCTCGATGGTGCCCGAGATCCGACTGCCGGGCCCGCTGCGGCTGAACCCGCACCATCGGCGGGCCCTGGAGGAGTCGGTGGACTGGGCGCGCCGGATGGGCCTGACGGATCCGCAGCCGGGTGATCCGGGTTCGACGATCTGGACCGAACGCAAGCTCCGAGGCTACGACTTCGCCCTCTGCTCCGCGGGCATCGCCCCGGATTCGGGCCCCGCCGAGCTGTTGCTGAACGCCTGCTGGCTGACCTGGGGGACGTACGCCGACGACTACTTCCCGGCGGTGTACGGGGCGAGCGGGGACCTGGTCTCGGCGAAGGCGGCCGTGGCCCGGCTGGTCTCCCTGTTGGCGCTCGACCACGCGGAGCAGCCGCCGCCCGGTACCGCGATGGAACGCGCGCTGGCCGATCTGTGGGTCCGGACCAGCGCGCCGATGGGGGCGCCGGTGCGGGCGGAGTTCCGGGCCACCCTGGTCACCATGCTGGAGAGCTGGCTGTGGGAGCTGGAGAACACCATGCTGGGCCGGGTGCCGGACCCGGTGGACTACGCCGAGATGCGCCGCCACACCTTCGGCAGCGAGCTGACCATGTACCTGTGCCGGTTGGGTCTGGAGGGGCGGGCGGTCCCGGACGAGGTGTACGCCTCGGGGGTGGCGCGGTCCCTGGAGAACGCCGCCATGGACATCGGCTGCCTGATCAACGACCTGCACTCGTACCAGAAGGAGGTGGAGCACGAGGGCGAGGTGCACAACCACGTCCTGGTGACGGAGACCTTCTTCGGCATCGACTACCCGCGGGCCGTGGACATCTGCCACCGGCTGCTGGTGCAGCGGGTGGAGGAGTTCGAGCACATCGCGGCGGAGCTGCTGCCGCGGCTCTGTGAGGACCTGAAGCTGGATCCGGCGGCCCGCGAGGGCGTGGACGCCTATGTGGGCGAACTGCGGAACTGGCTGGCCGGGGTCCTCAACTGGCACGAGAAGACCAGGCGTTACCGACCTCGGGACCTGACGGAGCACCCCGGCGGACTGACCGTGGGAGCGTGGTCGGCGGAGCTGGGCACGGCCGCCGCCCGGCTGCCCGCCGCCCTGGCGCGGACGAGCTGAGGGAGCAGGCCGAGGGAACGGCTCGGGGGCGGCGGACGGGCGGGGTGCCCGGTCCGCCGCCCGGCGGTTCAGAACTCGTCGAGGGTGTGCGGCAACAGTCCGGTCCGCAGGGCCGCGTCCAGCCGGTCCGCCGCCCCCGGGGTGTGCTCGGTGACCAGTCCGGCGCGCACCAGGTCCGCGACGGGGGTGCCGCCCAGGTAGCAGGCCGCGAGGTCGCGGACGTGCAGGGCGAGGTCGGCGGGTTCCCGGGCCGATTCGCAGGCGGCGCCGTCCGGGCCCGCCTTGAGGCGGAACCGGCCGTGGTTGGCGGGCAGTTCCCGGTCCTCGACGTCCAGGACCAGCTCCACGGGGGCGGCCCACCCGCGGGCCGCCAGTGCGCCGGGCACGTCCACCAGGCGGATCCACAGGGCGGGGAACACCGAGGTGATCCGGACCTGGTCGCGGTCGGCGGCGAAGAGCAACAGCGGGTCGTCGGCGGGGCGGCCCCACGCGTGGACCGTGTCGGTGAGGTCCAGTCCGGCCAGGCAGCTCCACAGCGCGGCCGCGACCGCCGGGGTGTCGGCCTCCAACTCGTACACCTGGACCTCGCCCCGCTGCCCCGGTTCGGCGTTGCCGTCGGACTTGGTCCGGTAGACGGCGTAGCCGGCGAGCGGGTCGCCGAGGGCGAGGACGCGGGGCGGGCCCAGCTCCTCGTCGTCCTCGTCCTTCTCGCGGAGCCACTCCTCCCGCCAGCGCCAGGCGTCGCGGGCGTGGCGTCCGGCCCGCCGGGCCCGGGTGGCCTCGTAGTACGGGCCGACGAGGGCGGGGGCCTCCTCGACGGGGACCAGGCGCAGGGGCCGCGGGTCCGGTGCGACGCGGAGGGCCAGCGGGCGGCGGGAGTCGATCCGCACGGAGGTGCCCTGGGTGGCGGGGCCCCAGCCGAAGCGGCCGTAGATGGCGGCCTCGGAGGCCCAGAGGGCGGCCACCGGGGCGCCCGCGCGGGCGGCACGCTCCAGCATCCCGGCCATCAGGGCGGTGAGCACACCGCGGCGGCGGTGCGTCGGGGCCACGGAGACGAAGGTGAGGGCGGGGCAGGGCAGGTCCGTGCCGCCCGGTACGGACATCCGGAAGTCGTGCGCCGCCATGAAGCCGACGAGGTCCGTGCCCTCGTAGGCGCCGAGGCGGGCGCAGCGGGCGAGGAGGGCGCGGTGGTGGGCGCGTTCCTCCTCCTCGGGCCGGTCGTGGAAGACCAGGTAGGCCAGTTCCAGGGCGCGGTCGATCTGGTCCTCGGATACGTCACGGATGTCCACCATGTTCCGGACCCTATGCGTTCATTCGGGGACGGCTCACCTCATAATGGCCGGATTTGCCAGGCGCACGAGCTCCAGGGCCTGCTCGGGGAACCATTCCCCGGCCTTGGGGTCGACGAGGGAGCGGGCCGGGTCCTGGGGGCCGGCGGTGCCGCGCAGGCAGGAGCCGTCGGATTCGCCGGGGGTCTTGATCCAGAGTTTGGCGTCGTGGAGGAGGTATCCGGTGCGGGTGGTGGGTCGGGCGCCGAGGCCGCGGCCGGGCGGGTTGCACCATTCCTGCGGGTCGCCGTAGGTGTTCGCGGGCGCCTTCCAGGGGCCGCGGCCGTTCCGGCTGGTGTCGGTGACGAAGTGCTTCATCCTGGCCGGATCCAGCGCCCGGGCGTGGTCGTCGATCCAGGACTGGGCCTCGGCGCGGGGCCGCCACTGGTCGGGGCAGTCGGCGGTGCGGCCGCCGGCGTCGGTGTGGGCGAGGCAGACGGAGACCAGGTAGGCGTACCAGACCCCGGCGGCGTCGGTGTTGTAGTTGGAGACGTTCACGGCGAAGCCGGTGGCGCCGGCGATGCCGGCCTGGCGGAGGCGGGGCACGATGGTGTTGACGGTGTGCCAGGTGGCGTGCCCGGTGTCGAGGTAGACATCGGTGGCGGGGCGGCCCTCCAGGGCCCGTACGGCGTATTCGATCTCGGAGTAGCGGGCGGCGGTGCGGGTGCGGGCCAGTTCCTCGGCGCCGCCGGGGGTGCTCGCGGCGGGCGGGCACTCGCGGGGCAGCAGGGCCAGCGAGTCGGGTTCGAGGACGACGAGGGCGCGGTGGTCGCCGATGCCGCGGGCCACGGCGTCGATCCAGGTGCGGTAGGCGGCGCTGCCGGTGGCGCCGCCCCCGGAGTACTGGGAGCAGTCGCGGCCGGGGACGTTGTAGAGGACGAAGACGGGCAGGCTCTGCCGGCGGGTGGCGTCCACGGCCGTGGCGCGGGCCTCGGCCTCGGCCTTGGCGGGGGTCTGGTCGCCGAGCCAGACGGCGTGCGGGGTGGCGGCCATGGCGGTGATGCCGTCGGCCTCCCGGCCGCGGCCGGCGGCGCTGAGGGCGCGGGCCTGGCGGTGCGCCTCGGGGTTGGCGGCCGGGACGTAGAGGGGCAGTTCGGGTGCCACGGAGGCGCGGTGCACGGCCGGGAGGGCGGGCACGGCGGTGGCGGAGGGCAGCAGGACGGCGGCCAGGGCCGCGGCGGGCAGCAGGGCCCGGGCGAGGTGTCGGGGGTGCACGGGTGCCGACGCTGGTGCAGGCGCCACGGGCGGGTCAAGCCCCGTTACCCGGGCGGCGCAAGGGCGCAACCCGTGTGGGTTGCGCCCTCGTGTGACGCTGCTCCGGCCGGGCGGTCCGACGAGCGGCCGGGCGGGTGGGCCGCGGGGCCGGTGGGACGGTGAACCGTCGGGCCGGTGGGGTCAGGCGACGACGCCGATCCGGGTGACGGAGGTCTCGGAGCTGTCCTTGTGGATCGGGACGCGGGCGCCGGTGAGGGCGCGGCCGCTGCCGCCGCGCCGGTTGGCGACGATCTCGGCGGCGATGGACAGGGCGGTCTCCTCCGGGGAGCGGGCGCCGAGGTCCAGGCCGATCGGGGAGCGCAGGCGGGCCAGTTCCAGTTCGGTGATGCCGACGGCGCGCAGTCGGGCGTTGCGGTCCTCGTGGGTGCGGCGGGAGCCCATGGCGCCGACGTAGGCGACGGGCAGGCGCAGGGCCAGTTCCAGGAGGGGCACGTCGAACTTGGCGTCGTGGGTGAGGACGCAGAGCACGGTGCGGGCGTCGACCTCGGTGGCGGCGAGGTAGCGGTGCGGCCAGTCGACGACGATCTCGTCGGCCTCGGGGAAGCGCTGCCGCGTGGCGAACACGGGGCGGGCGTCGCAGAGGGTGACGTGGTAGCCGAGGAACTTGCCGATCCGCACCAGGGCGGAGGCGAAGTCGATGGCGCCGAAGACGATCATGCGGGGGGCGGGGACGCTGGACTCGACGAGCAGCTTGAGGGGCTCGCCGCACAGCCGGCCGTCGGCGCCCATCTCCAGGACGCCGGTGCGTCCGGCCTCCAGCATGGCGCGGGCCTCTTCGGCGATGGTGCGGTCCAGCTCGGGGTGGCCGCCGAAGCCGCCCTGGTGGGGACCTTCGGGGCGGACCAGGAGGGCCCGGCCGAGCATCTCGGCGGGGCCGGCGGCGACCCGGGCCACGGCGGCGGGCTCGCTGTGGGCGGCGGTGGCCAGGGCCTCCTCGAAGACGGCCCGGGCGGGGCTGTCGGCGAGGACCGGGGTGACGAGGATGTCGATGACGCCGCCGCAGGTCAGGCCCACGGCGAAGGCGTCGTCGTCGCTGTAGCCGAAGCGTTCGAGGACGGTGTCACCGTCCTCCATCGCCTGCTGGCAGAGTTCGTAGACGGCACCCTCCACGCATCCTCCGGAGACCGAGCCGATCGCCGTGCCGTCGCGGTCGACGGCGAGGGCCGCACCGGGCTGCCGGGGAGCGCTGCCGCCCACGGCCACGACCGTGGCCACGGCGAACTCACGTCCCTGCTCGACCCACCGGTTCAGCTCTTCGGCGATGTCCAGCATGTCGGCCTCCTCGGAGGTTCGGTTTCCAGTATGGATGCGCGGAGGGTGTCCGGCGCGGATCAGCTGACGCCGAGCCATCCCTCGATGGGGTGCAGGGCGTAGAACACGATGAACACCGCGGTCAGGCCCCACATGAAGCCGCCGATCTCCCGGGCCTTGCCCTGAGCGATCTTGATGGCGACGTAGGAGATCACGCCCGCGGCGACGCCGGCGGTGATCTGGTAGGTGAACGGCATGATCACGACGGTCAGGAAGACCGGGATCGCGACCGAGCTGTCGGCCCAGTCCACGTGGCGGGCGTTCTGCATCATCATCGCGCCGATGACGACCAGGGCCGCGGAGGCCACCTCACCGGGGACGATCTGGGTGATCGGGGTGAAGAAGATGCAGGCGGCGAAGAACAGACCGGTGACCACGGAGGCCAGGCCGGTGCGGGCGCCCTCGCCGACGCCGGTGGCGGACTCGACGAACACGGTCTGGCCGGAGCCGCCCGCGACACCACCGATGGCACCGCCGGCGCCGTCGATGAACAGGGCCTTGGACAGGCCGGGCATGCGGCCCTTGTCGTCGGCCAGCTTGGCCTCGGTGCCGACGCCGATGATGGTGGCCATCGCGTCGAAGAAGCCGGCGAGCACCAGGGTGAAGACGATCATGCCGACCGTCATGGCGCCGACCTCGCCCCAGCCGCCGAACTCGACGTCGCCGAAGAGCGAGAAGTCGGGCATCGAGACCGCGGAGCCGGAGAGCGTGGGCGGACCGCTGCGCCAGGCCTTGGCGTCGATGTCGGCGACGGCGTTCAGGATGGCGGCCAGGATGGTGCCGCCGACGATGCCGATCAGGATGGCGCCGGGCACCTTGCGGGCCTGGAGCATGAAGATCGCGAGCAGGGTGATGCAGAAGATCAGGACGGGCCAGCCGGCGAGTTCACCGGCGGGACCGAGGGTGACGGGCCCGCCACCCTGGGAGGCGTGCACGAACCCGGCCTTCACGAGGCCGATCAGGGCGACGAACATGCCGATGCCCATGGTGATCGCGTGCTTGAGCGCGAGCGGGATGGCGTTCATGATCATCTCTCGGAGGCCGGTGACGACCAGGAGACAGATCACGACGCCGTACATCACGCACATGCCCATGGCCTGCGGCCAGGTCATCTCGGGGGCGACCTGCGAGGCGAGGACACCGGACACGGAGAGACCGGCGGCCAGGGCGAGGGGGACCTTGCCGACGAAGCCCATCAGGAGGGTGGTCACGGCGGCGGCGAAGGCCGTGGCCGTGATCAGCGCCTTCTGGCTCAGGGTGTCACCGGCGGCGTCCTTGCCCGAAAGGATCAGGGGGTTGAGCAGGAGGATGTACGCCATCGCCATGAAGGTCGTGATACCGCCACGGACCTCGTTGCCGACGTTGGACCCTCTGTGGGTGATGTGGAAATACCGGTCGAGCCAGGACTTGCCGGCCGGAGGACGCGAGCCGGAGCCGGCGTCTTCAGCGGTGGTCTTGGGCTCCACGGACGACTGGGTCATGGTGCCTAACTCCCAAGGTTCAAAGGGGCACCCGCGTGGGACTGGGTGAAGCTGCGGGATTTGGGATGCTGCGTTGGCTGCACGACCCGGGGGACGGCCCGAGACGAAGCGGGGGGGCACTGCGGGGAAATCGGGTGGAGCGGGGTGGTACCGGTACTGCGGGTGTTGCGGGTACTGCGGGTTGAAGCGGTCCGCGAGCGGTGCGGCACTTCGGTGCTCCGGGCGGTGTGAGCGGTGAAGTGTGACGTTCCCATGTCACACCGCCCGGAGAGTCGGTGATCCCTAGAGGGTCCCGGTGAGGGCCTCGGGACGGATCGGCGTCTTGTTGAGCTCCAGGCCCGTCGCCGCCCGGATCGCCGCGAGGACGGCCGGGGTGGAGGACAGGGTGGGCGCCTCGCCGAGACCGCGCAGACCGTACGGCGCGTTCGGGTCGGCCAGCTCCAGGACGTCGACCGGGATGGTCGGGGTGTCGAGGATGGTCGGGATCAGGTAGTCCGTGAAGGAGGGGTTGCGCACCTTCGCGGTCTTCGGGTCCACGATGATCTCTTCCATGACCGCCACGCCCAGGCCCTGGGTGGTGCCACCCTGGATCTGGCCGACCACGGAGAGCATGTTCAGGGCCTTGCCGACGTCCTGGGCGGTGGCCAGCTCGACGACCTTGACGAGGCCGAGCTCGGTGTCCACCTCCACCACCGCGCGGTGCGCGGCGAAGGTGTACTGGACGTGGCCGTCGCCCTGGCCGGTCTTCAGGTCGAAGGCGACCGTCGGACGGTGCCGGAACTCCAGCTCCAGGTCGATCGCCTCGTCCTCCAGGATGTCGGCGATGTCGGCGAGCACCTCCCCGCCGTCGGTGACGACCTTGCCGCCCTCCAGGAGGAGCTCGGCGTGGGCCCAGGCCGGGTGGTAGGAGCCGTTCTTGCGGCGGCCGATCTCCAGCAGCTTGTCGCGGACGGCCTCGCAGGTGTTCTTCACCGCGCCACCGGTCATGTACGTCTGCCGGGAGGCGGACGTGGAACCGGCGGAGCCGACCTGGGTGTCGGCGGGGTGGATGGTGACCTGCGTGACGCCGAGCTCGGTGCGGGCGATCTGGGCGTGCACGGTGACGCCGCCCTGACCGACCTCCGCCATGGCCGTGTGGACCATCGCGACGGGCTCGCCGTTGATGACCTCCAGCCGCACGCGGGCGGTGGAGTAGTCGTCGAAGCCCTCGGAGAAGCCGACGTTCTTGATGCCGACCGCGTAGCCGACGCCGCGGACGACGCCCTCGCCGTGGGTGGTGTTGGACAGGCCGCCCGGCAGCGCGCGGACGTCCGCGCCCTCGCCGGCGGTCTCCCACTGGCGCTCCGGCGGCAGCGGGCGGGCCTTGACCCGGCGCAGCAGCTCGGCGACCGGGGCCGGGGAGTCCACGACCTGGCCGGTGGGCATGATCGTGCCCTGCTCCATGGCGTTGAGCTGGCGGAACTCCACCGGGTCCATGCCCAGCTTGGCCGCGAGCTTGTCCATCTGCGCCTCGTAGGCGAAGCAGGCCTGGACCGCGCCGAAGCCGCGCATGGCGCCGCAGGGCGGGTTGTTGGTGTAGAGCGCGATCGCCTCGATGTCGACGTCGTCGATGACGTACGGGCCGACGGAGAGGGAGGAGGCGTTGCCGACCACGGCCGGGGAGGCCGAGGCGTAGGCGCCGCCGTCCAGCACGATCCGGCACTTCATGTGCGTGATCTTGCCGTCCTTGGTGGCGCCGTGCTCGTACCAGAGCTTCGCCGGGTGGCGGTGCACGTGCCCGAAGAAGGACTCGAAGCGGTTGTAGACCATCTTGACCGGCTTGTTGGTCGCGAGGGCCAGCAGGCAGGCGTGGATCTGCATGGAGATGTCCTCGCGGCCGCCGAAGGCACCGCCGACGCCGGAGAGCGTCATGCGGACCTTCTCCTCGGGCAGGCCGAGGACGGGGGCGATCTGCTTGAGGTCCGAGTGCAGCCACTGGGTGGCGACGTACAGGTCGACGCCGCCGTCCTCGCCGGGCACGGCCAGGCCGGACTCGGGGCCGAGGAAGGCCTGGTCCTGCATGCCGAAGGTGTACTCGCCGGTGACGATGACGTCGGCGCGCTTCGCGGCCTCCGCGGCGTCGCCGCGGATGATCGGCTGGCGGTGCACGATGTTCGGGTGCGGGACGTGACCGGAGTGGTGGTCATCGCGGCCCTCGTGGATCAGCGGCGCGTCGGCGGCGAGGGCGGAGGCCTCGTCCGTGACGAGCGGCAGCTCCTTGTAGTCGATCTTGATCTTCGCGGCGGCGCGACGGGCCGTCTCCGGGTGGTCGGCGGCCACGAGCGCGACCGGCTCACCGTGGTGGCGGACCCGGCCGTTGGCGAGCACGGGGGTGTCCTGGATCTCCAGGCCGTAGTTCTTCACCTCCGTGGGGAGGTCCGCGTAGGTGAGGACCGAGTAGACGCCCGGCATGGCCAGCGCCTCGGAGATGTCGATGCTCGCGATCTCCGCGTGGGCCACGGTGCTGCGCAGGGTCTGGCCCCACAGCATGTCCTCGTGCCACATGTCGGAGGAGTACGCGAACTCGCCGGTCACCTTCAGGGTGCCGTCCGGCCGGAGCGTGGACTCGCCGATGCCGCCCTTGTTGTGCTTCTGGGTGACGTTGGTCGGCGTACCCGACGGTACGGTGCGGGTGTTGGCCATGATCAGACCGCCTCAGTCTGACGGGCGGCCGCCAGGCGGACCGCGTCGAGGATCTTCTCGTAGCCCGTGCAGCGGCAGAGGTTGCCGGACAGGGCCTCACGGATGTCCTGGTCGGACGGGGACGCGTTCTGCTCCAGCAGCGCGTCGGCCTGGACCAGCAGACCCGGGGTGCAGAAGCCGCACTGGACGGCGCCCGCGTCGATGAACGCCTGCTGGATCGGGGAGAGCTCCACGCCCTCGCCGGTCTGCGAGTCACCGGGCTTGGCGGCCCAGCGCTTGGCCTCGTCGGTGGAGACGCCCTTGGCGCCGCCCCCGCAGGCACCGGTGCCGCAGCCGTGGCCGTGCTCCTCGCGCTGCTTGGCGAAGTCGGCCAGGCCCTCGACGGTCACGACGTCGCGACCCTCGACCTGTCCGGCGGCGACCAGGCAGGAACACACCGGCACGCCGTCCAGGCGGACGGTGCAGGAACCGCACTCGCCCTGCTCACAGGCGTTCTTGGAACCGGGCAGGCCCATGCGCTCGCGCAGGACGTAGAGGAGGGACTCGCCCTCCCAGACGTCGTCCGCTTCCTGCGGGCGGCCGTTGACGGTGAAATTGACGCGCATGTTACGCAGCTCCTTCCAGCGGGCGGCCGTTGGTGCCGCGGTACTGCTCCCAGGTCCAGACGAGCTGGCGGCGAGCCATGATGCCGACCGCGTGACGGCGGTACTTCGCCGTGCCGCGGACGTCGTCGATCGGGTTGCAGGCGCCGGAGGCGAGCTCGCCGAACTGCTTCGCGATCGAGGGGGTGATCACCTTGCCGTTGTCCCAGAAGCCGCCCTCTTCCAGCGCGGCGTTCAGGAACTCCTCGGCGGCCTTGGCCCGGATAGGGGTCGGCGCGGCGGAGCCGATGCCGGTGCGGACCGTACGGGTCTCCGGGTGCAGGGCGAGGCCGAAGGCGCAGACCGCGATGACCATCGCGTTGCGGGTGCCGACCTTGGAGTACTGCTGGGGTCCACCGGCGTTCTTCACGTGGACGGTCTTGATCAGCTCGTCCGGGGCCAGCGCGTTGCGCTTGACGCCGGTGTAGAACTCGTCGATCGGGATCATGCGGGTGCCGCGCACCGACTCGACCTCGACCTCGGCGCCCGCGGCCAGCAGGGCCGGGTGCGAGTCACCGGCCGGCGAGGCGCAGCCCAGGTTGCCGCCGACACCGCCGCGGTTGCGGATCTGCGGGGACGCGACCGTGTGCGAGGCGAGCGCGAGCCCCGGCACCGTGGCGCGGAGGTTCTCGATGATCTGGGTGTACGGGACGGAGGCACCGATCCGGGTGACCTCCTCGCCTACCTCCCACTCCCGCAGCAGCCCGATGCGGTTGAGGTCGAGGAGGTACTCCGGACGGCGGTGGTCGAAATTGATCTCGACCATGATGTCGGTGCCACCCGCAATCGGCACAGCTGTGGGGTGCTCTGCCTTAGCGGCGAGCGCCTCCTCCCAGCTGGCGGGGCGAAGGAAGTCCATGTCGGCTCTCTTCTTCTTAATCGGGTCGTTCACTTCAAGCCAGGAGGGCCAAAGCCCCTCGACTGGTCGTTCACGTGCTGTTAACGCGGTGTGGAGCCAGTACACAAGCCGCCGCTCCGCGGGTGCAGTCACCGAAACCATGAAGCAGTTGGCTGGGCGGCTCCCTCGTCTTGTAGATTCGTATGAAAGGGGAGGCCGCGGGGCCTCTCCGATTTTCAACGGCAACATCGAGACAGATCGGCGGCGACCCCATGAGGCTGCGCGCACTGCTGGAAACCGAGGCCCTGGGCCTGCGGCTCCTGGGCGGCGAGGAGGAGCTCGACCGGACGGTCCGCGGCGTGATGACCACCGACCTCAGGGACCCCAGCCGATACCTCTCCGGAGGAGAATTGGTGCTGACCGGACTTGCCTGGCGCAAGAATCCGGCCGACTCCGAGCCGTTCGTACGAATCCTCGCCGGGGCGGGCGTGGCGGGGCTCGCGGCGGGCGAGGCGGAGCTCGGGGACATCCCCGACGACCTCGTTTCGGCCTGCCGCCGCAACCGCCTGCCGCTGTTCGCGGTGAACGAGGACGTTGCATTCGCCACCATCACCGAGTACGTGGTCCGGCAGGTGTCCGGGGAGCGCGCGGGGGACCTCGCGGCCGTGGTGGACCGGCACCGCCGGCTGATGACCTCGGGTCCCGCCGGCGGCGGACCGGACGTGGTGCTGGATCTGCTCACCACCGACCTCGATCTGCGCGCCTGGGTGCTCTCCCCCACGGGCCGGCAGATCGCGGGGGCCGGAGAGCCGCTGGCGCCCGGCGTGTGCGCGGCACTGGCCGGGGAGCACCTGGCGGCGGTCCGGACCGGTCGCCGGGGTCCGCACCGGATCTCCGTCCAGGGTATTACCTACTCGCTGTTCCCGATCAAGGGAGCGGGCCGCGGCAGCGCCGCCACCGTGCGGGACGTGCGCGAGACGGTGCTCTCGGACTGGCTGCTGGCCGTGGAGGCGGACGCCGGGGACTGGCCCGCGGAGCGGCTGGACCTGCTCCAGGGCGTCACCCAGCTGATCGCCGTGGAGCGGGACCGCCGGGACGCCGCCCGCACGGTCCGTCGCCGCCTGGCCCAGGAGGTGCTGGAGCTGGTGCAGACCGGCGCCCCGCCCGCCGAGATCGCGGCCCGGCTGCGGGTCGCCGCCCCGGTGCTGCTGCCCGGCCTGGGCTCCGCCCCGCACTGGCAGGTCGTCGTGGCCCGGGTGGACTGGGCGGGCGGGGAGGTGCCCGGCGGTCCGGTGGCCCAGTCGCTGCTGGAGGAGATCCTGGTGGACCCGGCGGCCTCCGGCCCGGAGCCCTCGGACCGGATCGCGGTGGCCCACGCGGCCGACGAGGCCATCGCCCTGGTGCCGCTGCCCGCCCTGGGGGCCGAGGGGCAGCCGGACCGCGCCCTGCACGCCGACGAGCTCCTCGCGGTGGTCCGGGAGCCCCTGGCGGCCGGTCTGGCCGAGGACGGCCGCCTGACGCTCGGCGTGAGCGCCGCGGTGCACTCCGCGGAGGGCCTGCGCGGGGCCCTGGAGGAGGCCCGGCACGCCCGCCGGGTGGCCGCGGCCCGCCCCGGGCGGGTCTGTGCCGCCGGGCACCACGAGCTGGCCTCGCACGTGCTGCTGCTGCCCTTCGTCCCCGACGACGTCCGCCGGGCCTTCACGGCGCGGCTGCTGGACCCGCTGCGGGACTACGACCGGCGGCACCGCGCGGAGCTCATCCCGACCCTGGAGGCGTTCCTGGACTGCGACGGTTCCTGGACCCGTTGCGCCACCCGCCTGCACCTCCACGTCAACACCCTGCGCTACCGTGTCGGGCGAATCGAGCAGTTGACGGCGCGGGACCTGTCGCGCCTGGAGGACAAGCTCGATTTCTTTCTCGCCCTGCGGATGAGCTGACAGCGGGCCCTCCGGCCCCGTCCGGCACCTGACAGATGATCACATGGTCCGTCCGAGACTTTGTGAAAGGGTTCACCTGACCCCTTGGCCGATCGAGCCGGGGTGTGCTGGGATTCGCCCCAGGGCTCAAAGACGCGCTTTGGGGAGGGCAATGTGGCGGACACCGCCATGTCGAGTGCCGGAACGGCCGGGGGCGAAGACCCCCTCCAGCGGGCGATATGGCGGCTGCGGTCACGCGGCTGCTGGACCGATGCGGCGGCGCTGCTCGAACCGCACGCGACGGCCCCCGGTCCCGCCCTGCAACGGGCCGCGCTCCTGATCGAGCGCTGCCTGTACACGGAGGCCGGCTGGACGGAGGCCGAGGACGCCCTGCGGGCCGCCGAGGCCGTCGCGGGCACCGACGACGAGCGCGGCGAGGCCGCGTGCGAACGCGGGTACCTCGCCTACGCCGCCACCCTGCTCGGGGTCCGGGACCGCTCGGACGAGGCCCGCTCGGCACTGGGCCGGGCGGCCGCGCTGATCTCGCCCACCTCGCCGCGGCGGGCGCTGCTGGACTTCCGACGGGGTCTGGTCGCCGAGAACATCGCCGGCTCCGCGCAGGCGGCCCGGGCGGCCTACCGGCGCTCGCACACCGCGGCCGCCGCCCACGGGGACCATCTGCTGCTCTCCTTCACCTGGCGCCACCTCGCCGGGCTCGCCCTGCGGGACGGGGAGATGGCCGAGGCCCGCAACGGCTTCGCGCAGTCCCTGCGGCTCCGGGAGGAGCTGGGTTACCTCATCGGCACGGCCCCGGCCCTCGCGGCCCTGGCCGAGGCCGAGGAGGAGCCGGAGGCGGGGCGACTGCGGGCCGAGGCCCGGCGGCTCGTCCACCTGTTGGGCGGGGTGCCGACCTGGCTGGCGGCCAGTCTCCGGCCGTCCACTGCCTGAGCGCACTCCTCGGGGTTTTCCGGAAGGGCCGGTTCCGTCATCGCGTACGGGACCGGCCCTTCGCCGTATCCGGGAACCGAACCCCTACCTCCCACGACACCCCTCGTGACCTGCGGGAACTCCCTCCCGTCCACCTCGGGGAGCGGTCCGGGCGCGTTCCGGAGGGCCTCCTTCGAGGGAGCGCCACCCGGGATCCGGGGGCGCTCGGGTGCACTGTGCTCCTATACCAGACAACGATGCGCCGCGGGGCCAGTGTTTGTGACTCGGTGACCGATGGGCACCCTGCCAGGCATGTCAGCGAAGACGCAGTACACCGCGGGGACCGCACCCGGGGCGCTCCCCCTCGTCGGCCACGGACGGCAGCTGCTGCGCCGTCCCCTGGAGTTCCTCTCCGAACTCCCCCGGTACGGAGACCTGGTCGAGATCCGGCTCGGCCCGCAGCCCGCCTACGTCCCCTGCCACCAGGACCTGCTGCACCAGGTCCTGGCGGACGACCGCACCTTCGACAAGGGCGGACTCCTCTACGAGAAGGCCCGCGACTTCCTCGGGAACGGCCTGGGAGCCTGCCCCCACGCCGACCACCGCGCCCAGCGCCGCCTGCTCCAGCCCGCCTTCCGCCCCGAGCGGTTGGAGCAGTACGGCACGGCCGTCGAGGACCGTCTCGGCCCCCTCCAGGAGTCCTGGTACGACGGGGTCGTCATCGACGCCTTCAGCACCTGGTACCGCTTCACCCTCGGGACCGCGGTGCGCGCCCTGTTCTCCACCGAGATAGCCGACGAGACCGCCGAACGGATCGAGCGGGCCCTGGACGTCATGCTGGGCAGCATCTTCGCCCGGATGTTGGTGCCCGGACCGCTCCAGAAGGTCCCCACCCCCGGGAAGACCCGCTACGCCGCGGCCATCGCGGACCTACACAAGGTCATCGACGAGCTGGTCACGGAGTACCGGGCCACCGGCAAGGACCACGGCGACGTGCTGTCGATCGTGCTCGCCTCGGGCGGCAGCATGGGCCGTGAGCCCACCCCCACCGAGCTCCACGACCAGATGACCAACCTCCTCACCGCCAGCTCCGAGACCTCCGCGGCCACCCTGACCTGGGCCTGCGGCCTGCTGGCGCAGCACCCCGAGGCGATGCGCCGGATCCAGGAGGAGGTCGACCGGGTGCTCGGCGACCGCCCGGTCACCTGGGCGGACGTCCCCGACCTGGCCTACACCCGCCAGGTCCTCAACGAGACCATGCGGCTCTACCCGGCCGGCTGGCTCCTCACCCGGGTCACCACGGGCACCGGCACCGAGATGGCCGGCCGTCGGATCCCGGCGGGCTCCACGGTGGTCTTCAGCCCCTACGTGGTCCAGCGCCGGGCCGACCTCTTCGAGCGGCCCGACGCCTTCGACCCGGACCGCTGGGAACCGGAACGGGCCGCGAGAATGCCGCGCGGCGCCTTCTCCACCTTCGGCGGCGGTGCGCGCAAGTGCATCGGCGACACCTTCGCGCTCGGCGAGACGGCCATGGCCCTGGCGAGCGTGGTCCGCCGCTGGAACCTGGCCGTCGCCCCCGGCGCGGACCTCAGGCCCGCCCGACTGGCGACGATCCTGCGCCCGCGGCGGCTCGGCATACGGCTGAGCAGCCGATGAGCACCATGCGGAAGAATCCGCTCGACACCCGCGGCCACCTGCACCTGCTGGACCTGCCCTTCCCCGAACGGGTCAGCCCCGACGTGGAGCGGGCCCGGCGGCGGCACCTCCGGTGGATGCGGCAGCGCGACCTGCTGTCCGCCCGGGATCTGCGTGCGTACGACGTGCTGCGGCTGGACCAGCTGGCGGCCCGCGCCTACCCCTTCGCCACGGGGGAGGCCCTCGACCTCATGACCGACTGGATGGGGTGGTACTTCGTCTTCGACGACCAGTTCGACAGCCCGCTGGGGCGCGATCCCGGGCGGGTGGCGGCCATCGCCGCGGCCACCGTGGCCGTCATGGACGGCGGGCCCCCCACCGGGCCGCCCGACCCGCTGAAGGACACCTTCCGGGAACTGTGGGAGCGGTCGGTGCGGGGGATGTCCCCGCAGTGGCGGCACCGGCACCGGGAGAGCTGGACCCGCTTCATCGGCGGGTACGCCGGCGAGGCCGCGGACCGGGACGGCAGCGGGCCGCCCGCCCCGGCCCGGTACATGGCCGTGCGGCGGGCCACCATCGGCACGGACTCCTGCTTCGACCTGGTGGAGCGGCTGACCCGGGCCGAGGTCCCCGACCGGGTCCGGCGCTCCCCCGCGCTGACCGCCATGGCCGATCTGAGCAGCGAGGTGGTCGCCCTCACCAACGACCTGGCCTCGCTGGGGAAGGAGACCGCCTCCGGGGAGTTCCACAACATCGTGCCGGTGCTCCAGGAGGCCACCGGCTGCACCACGGAGGAGGCGGCCGCGGAGGCCGTCCGGATGGCCGGGGTACGGGTCACCGAGTTCACGGCCCACGCCGCGGACGTGCCGGCGCTCTGCCGGGCGCACGGCCTCACCGAGCAGGAGCGGGCCGCCGTGGACGGCCTGGTGCGCTGCATGGAGGACTGGATGCGGGCCACCCGCGACTGGTCCCTGCTCACCGGGCGGTACTCGGAGGCGGGAGTGAGGGAGGCGGAGCGGCCGCGACCGTGGGCCCGTATATACCGCGCCCTGTGGTGACGGCTCCCGGGCCCCGGCGGGACCCGGGAGCCGGGCGCCCCGGGTGGTCCGTCAGGCGACGGCGCCCGGGGCGTCCACGGCCCCCGTGAAGTGCTCCCGCACCAGGGACTCGACCACCGGGAGGTCCTGGGCGATCAGGGCCTCCAGGAGGGCCGAGTGCTCGGCCGCGTCCGCGATCAGGTCGGCCCGGCGCACCCGCGGCCGGTCCGGCGCGGGCCACTGGGCCCTGCGGTGCAGGTCCTCGGCCACCTGCACCAGCTGGGCGTTGCCCGCCAGGGCCAGCACCGCCCGGTGGAAGGCCCGGTCGGCCTCGGCGTAGCCGGGCAGGTCGCCCTCGGCGGCCGCGGCGGTGGTCGCGGCGGCGGCGGGGCGCAGCGCGGTCCAGGCGGCGGCGGGGGCGGTCCGGGCCAGCCGCAGCATCACGGGCACCTCCAGGAGGGCCCGCACCTCGGCCAGCTCGGCCAGTTCGCGGGCGGTGCGGCCGATCACCCGGAAGCCCCGGTTGGGCAGGCATTCCACGGCGCCTTCGAGGGCCAGTTGCTGCATGGCCTCGCGCACGGGCGTGGCGGAGACCCCGAAGCGCTCGCCGAGGGCGGGGCCGGAGTAGATCTCGCCGGGGGCGAGGTCGCCGTCGACGAGGGCGGCGCGGAGCGCTTCGAGCACCTGTCCGCGCACCGAGTGGCGCGTCACCCGGGGGCCGGGGACCGATGCTTCGCTGTGCACCCCCGAAGGATAGGCGACCGGACGGATGACATCCGGAGATCTTCAGCTAAGGTAAGGCTTACCTGTCCGAGCTTGCGTGCGATTCGGTGGTCCCGCATGACCGTCACGACCCTGCCTCCCGTAGCCTCCGCCCCGGCCGGCTCTCCGGTGGCGGACGCGTACGCCCGCATGGCCGCGGCGTATCCGGGACTGAAGGTCGTGGAGCGCTCCGCGGACGAACCCTCCCCTCGCGGTGTGGGGTGGGTCGGCGCGGACGCGCTGGCGCACGGGGGCGCCGCCCTCGACGCCTTCCTGGCCTGGGACGACGAGCAGGTGCTCCGGGACTACGGCCGGCGGGCCCGCCCGGACGTGGTGGCGAGCTTCGGCCTCCACCGGTACGCGTGGCCGGTGTGCCTGCTCTTCACGGTGCCCTGGTTCCTGGAGCGCCGGGTGCCCGAGCTGCCGGTGGACGCGGTGTCCTACCACCGGACGCGCGGGGTGATGTCGGTGCGGACCGGCTCCTTCGCCTGCCTCCCCGGGGATCCCGCGGCACTGCTGCCGGGGGCCCGGGTGGTGCCGGACGAGAACGCGCTGCGGGACGAGGTGCGGGCAGCGGTGTCCCGTCACCTCGGACCGGTGCTGGAGGGCTTCCGGCCCCGAATGCGGCGCGGCCCGCGGGCCCTGTGGGGCATGGCCACCGACGAGGTGGCCGAGAGCCTCTGGTACATCGGCGGGCTGCTGGGCGAGGAGGACCGCGCCCGCGCCGAGCTGGAACTACTGCTCCCCGGCGCCACGGCCCCGTACACGGGCGGGGCGGGATTCCGCACCCTCACGGCCGAGGACGGCACCCCGCTGCCGACCCGGGACCGGGCCAGCTGCTGCTTCTTCTACACGATCCGCCCCGAGGACACCTGCACCACCTGTCCCCGCACCTGCGACGCCGAGCGGATCGCACGGCTGTCCGCGGAGGCCGCCGGCTAGCGGAGCCGAGGGTCACGCCACCCCGGAGAGTGGCTTTTCCTCGAACGGGAATTCCCCTCGCCGCACGGCCGTTCGGCCCAGATCACCCTATCCGGAGGGCGCCAACCCACGAAGGCGTCCACTTGCCCCGAAACGGCCCTGCGCCCCTGCCCCGGTCCGCCACTATGGCGCCGGCAAGCCGCAGACGCGAGGCGAGGGACACCGGATGAGACTGACCGACATATCGCTGGACTGGCTGCTGCCCGGCAGCCTGCTGATCCTGGGCGTGCTTGCGGCAGTGGCGGTGCTGGCCCGGGGCAGGCGCGAGGGCGACAAGGCCGCGGCCGAGGACAGTTGGGAGCGCAGCGAGGAGCGCCGGCGCCGCAAGGAGGCCGTCTACGGCACCGCCTCGTACGTGCTGCTGTTCTGCTGTGCCGCGGTGGCCGCCGCGCTCTCCTTCCACGGACTGGTCGGCTTCGGCCGCCAGAACCTCAACCTCTCCGGTGGCTGGGAGTACCTGGTCCCCTTCGGTCTCGACGGCGCCGCCATGTTCTGCTCGGTGCTCGCCGTCCGCGAGGCCAGCCACGGCGACGCCGCGCTCGGTTCCCGGCTGCTGGTGTGGATGTTCGCGGGGGCCGCCGCCTGGTTCAACTGGGTGCACGCCCCGCGCGGGATGGGTCACGACGGGGCCCCGCAGTTCTTCGCGGGCATGTCCCTGTCGGCGGCGGTGCTCTTCGACCGGGCTCTGAAGCAGACCCGCCGGGCGGCCCTGCGCGAACAGGGCCTGATCCCCAGGCCGTTGCCACAGATCCGGATGGTCCGCTGGCTGCGGGCCCCCCGGGAGACCTTCGGTGCCTGGTCCCTGATGCTGCTGGAAGGGGTCCGCAGCCTCGACGAGGCCGTGGAGGAGGTGCGCGAGGACAAGCGGGAGAAGACGCAGGAGCGGCAGCGGCGCCGCGAGCAGCAGCGTCTGGAGCGGGCGCACATCAAGGCGCTGGGTCGGCAGAACCGGGCCTTCGGGCGCTCCCGCGGCCGTCAGCTCGACCTCCCCGGCCTCACCCCGGGTCCCGGCTCCGCGCCCTCCGGCGCGGAGCCCGCCATAGCGGAGCCGGAACAGCTCCCGCCGCCCCAGCGGCCCTCCCTGCAGGCGGTGACCGGCCGGTCCGGCGGCGGGCGTGAGCCGCGCACGGTGGACCTGACCGCGGAGGACGACACGCAGACCATTCCGCGGCTGGATTCCCTGGAGCGCAAACTGAAGGACCTGGAGCAGCAGTTCGGCTGAGGTCCGGGCCGGCACGGGGCCCGGCGGGGGTGGTCCGCCCCCGCCGGGGCCCCGCGCCGCGCGGGGGGCGGGCGCCCCCCCCGGGGCCCCCGCGCCGGCCCCCCCCCCCCGCGGGGCCCCGGGGGGGCGGCGGCCCGAGCCCCCGCCCGGCCGGACCGCGGGCGCGCCCCC
>NZ_JBEOSD010000095.1:0-30970 GCF_040302735.1 Streptomyces sp. NPDC097619
GCGTTTCCGACTCTATCAGACCGTTTCCGTTCCGATTTCCTCGGCGCCTTTCCGGTCCCGACCGCTTTCGCGTCCGCTTCCTTTCCGGCGGTTCCGACTCTATCAGAACCTTTCGGGTCTGACTCCCAGTCAGCGGGCTGTGCCTTCGGGGCTGTTGGGCCCTTCCGGGTCCGGACTCTAGCGCGTTTCCCGCCCGGTTCATAACCGAGCCGTGGTCATGAATTCGGGCGTGCCGAATTCACTCCCACCCGGGAGTTCGTGCTGAGAAGGGGTGTCGCCATCAAGCGACGGGATCGTCATCGCAGAACCGTTCCGGTCCGTGACAACTCGAAGAACCTTACGGACCCGGAGGTTCCGTGTCAACCCCCGGGTCGGTCATCCGGCGGGCTCCCGAGGGGCCTCCGGAGCGGTCCGGTCAGCCCTTGGCCTGGAGGTCCTCGACCCGGTCCAGCAGACGGGTCAGCATGTCGCCGAGGGCGCCGCGCTCCTGGGTGGAGAGGTCCTGGAGGAGTTCCTCCTCGAAGATCGTCGCCGCCCGCATCGCGTCGAGCCACTTGCTCCGCCCCTCGGCGGTGAGCTCCACGATCACGCGGACGCGGTTGTTCTCGTCCCTCTCACGGGTGACGAGGCCCTCCGCGGTCATGCGGTCGATGCGGTGCGTCATGGCCGCCGGGGTCAGGCCCAGCTTCTTCGCCAGCTCGCTCGGGCCCATCCGGTACGGCGCCCCGGAGAGGACGAGGGCCTTGAGGACCTCCCACTCCGCGTTGCTGATCCCGAGGGCCGCCGTCTGGCGCCCGTACGCGACGTTCATGCGGCGGTTCAGGCGGCTGAGCGCCGAGACCACCTTCTCGACCTGCGGGTCGAGGTCCTGGAACTCGCGCTGGTAGACGGCGATCTGCTCGTCGAGGCTCGGCTCGCCGAGGCCGTCGATGCCCGTGTTGTCGGGGGTGTCACCCATGGCGCGAAGTATGGCACGCCCTGGTTGCCGTCTAACTCCTTCGATGTGTACTCTTAACTGTCGAACTTTAGGTCTGAAGTCTTGAGCTTCAAGTACATGGCAGGTGAAACGTGACCAAAGTGATGGGCGCCGCGATGCGCCGGATCCAGGCAGGCAACGCGCTGACCGCGTTCGGAATCGGGTTCACGGTTCCGTTCCTCTACATCTATGTGGCGCAGGTCCGGGATCTGGGTGCGGCCACGGCCACGTGTGCGTTCATCGCCTTCGCGCTGGGCGCCCTCGTGGCGCTGCCCTTCACCGGCCGGGTCATCGACCGTCGGGGTCCGGTGCCGGTGGTCGCGGGCGCCGCGGTGCTGGCGTCCGCGGGGGCGCTGGCCCTGGGGCTGTCCGCCTCCGCCGTGCCGATCCTGCTCTCGGCGCTGGCGCTGGGCGCCGGTCAGGCCGTGATGCAGCCCGCGCTGGCCACGATGATCGTGTGGTGCTCCACCCCGGAGACCCGGACCCGTTCCTTCGCCCTCCAGTTCTTCATGCAGAACCTGGGTCTGGGCATCGGCGGGCTGATCGGCGGGCAGATCGTCGACGAGTCCCGGCCCGGCAGCTTCACGCTGCTGTTCGGCATCGAGGCCGTGATGTTCCTGGTGCTGGCCGGGGTCATCCTCAGCGTCCGGATGCCGCAGGTCCCGTCGATCACGGACGCGATGCCGAAGGACCCGGCCGCGCGGGGCGGCGGCTGGCGGCGGCTGCTCCGGCACAAGGCGATGGTGCAGCTCTGCGTGCTGGGCTTCGTGCTCTTCTTCGCCTGCTACGGGCAGTTCGAGTCCGGTCTCGCCGCGTACGGCACGGAGGCCGCGGGGATCTCCCCGTCCACCCTCGGATTCGCGCTGGCAGCCAACACCGGTGCCATCGTCATCGCTCAGTTCGCCGTGCTGAAGCTGGTGGAGCGGCGGCGCCGGTCCCGGGTGATCGCGCTGGTCGGGCTGATCTGGACGGTGGCCTGGGTGATCGCCGGCTTCTCGGGGCTCGGGCACGGCAGCGCCGTGATGGCCGCGGGCGCCTTCATCACCACGTACGCGCTGTTCGGCATCGGCGAGGCCATGCTCTCCCCGACGGTGGCCCCGCTGGTGGCGGACCTGGCCCCGGAGGGCTCCGTGGGGCAGTACAACTCCGCCTTCGCCCTGGTGAAGCAGATGGCGCTGGCCCTCGGGCCGCTCGGGGTGCCTGTGGGCGCGGGGCTGCCGATGCTCTACATCGGGATCTTCGCGCTGGTCTCGCTGGGGATCGTGGGGCTGGCGCTGCGGCTGGGCAAGCAGCTCACCCCGGCGCAGGACAACCCGTACGCGGTCCGGCAGGCGGCGCAGGTGCGCGTGCCGGCGGCCGAGCGGGCTTCGGAGCCGGTCGCGGCCTGAGGTCCGATCCGGCCCGGCGGCGCGCGGCGCCGTCCTCCGTCGGAAAGCGCGAAGGGCCCCTTCCACGGCTGTGGACGGGGCCCTTCGCCTGTCCGGAGCGGGCCGGTCAGGCCTCCGGGAGGGCGAACTCGCACCAGACGGCCTTGCCGCCGCCGGGGGTGCGCCGGGAGCCCCAGGAGGAGGCGATGGTCGCGACGATGGAGATGCCGCGGCCGGCCTCGTCGCCCGGCTCCGCGCGCCGGCGGCGGGGCAGGTGGTCGTCCCCGTCGGTGACCTCGACGATCAGCCGGCGGTCGGTGCGGCGCAGGCGGAGCCGCATGGGCGGGGTGCCGTGCTGGAGGGAGTTCGCGACCAGTTCGCTGGCGGCCAGCACGCCGAGGTCGCACAGCTCCACGGGGAACCGCCAGGAGGTCAGTACCCCCTGGGCGAAGGCGCGGGCGCGCGGGGCGGCCTCGATGCCGCCGAGGAGTTCGAGGGCGGCGTTGTGGAACAGCTCGGCGTCGGGGCCGGTGCGGGAGGGGTGTTGGAGGACGAGCACGGCCACGTCGTCGTCGTGGTCGGCGCCGACGCCGAGGGCGCGCATCAGCCGGTCGCAGATGACCTGGGGGGTGCCGGTGGCGCCGGAGAGGGCGCGTTCCAGGGCGGCCACGCCCTCGTCGATGTCCTCGCCGCGGCGCTCGACCAGGCCGTCGGTGTAGAGGACGGCGGTGGAGCCCGGGGCCAGCGGGATGGTGCCGGAGGTGTGCAGCCAGCCGCCGGTGCCGAGGGGCGGGCCGGTGGCGCCGTCGGCGCGGTGCACGGTGCCGTCCTCGTCGCGGACGAGGACGGGGAGGTGGCCGGCGCTGGCGTAGACGAGCCGGCCCTCGTTGGGGTCGTGGACGGCGTAGACGCAGGTGGCGATCTGGCTGGCGTCGATCTCGGCGGCGAGGCCGTCGAGGAGTTGGAGCACCTCGTGCGGGGGCAGGTCCAGCCGGGCGTAGGCGCGGACGGCGGTGCGCAGTTGTCCCATGACGGCGGCGGCGCGGACCCCGCGGCCCATGACGTCGCCGATGACGAGAGCGGTGCGGCCGGCCCCGAGGGTGATCACGTCGTACCAGTCGCCGCCGACGGCGGCCTCGGTGCCGCCGGGCTGGTAGGTGGCGGCGATGCGGAGGTCGTCGGGCTGTTCCAGTTCTTGCGGGAGCAGGGAGCGCTGGAGGGTGACGGCGGCCTCGCGCTGCCGGCGTTCGGCGGAGCGGAGCCGGTCGAGGGCCTCGGCGTGGTCGGTGACGTCGGCGAGGTGCACGAGGACGCCGGAGCCCTTGGGGTCCTCGGGGCCGCCGGTGCCGGTGACGGGGGTGCAGGTGACGGTGTAGGAGCTGTCGGCGCGGCGGACCGTGCCGGTGCCGGTGGCTTCGTCGGTGGCGCGGAGGCTGCGGTTCTTGACGGTGCGGGGCTTGCCGCTGCGCAGGACCTGGTCCAGGAGGGGCAGCAGGCCGAGCCCGTCCAGCTCGGGCAGGGCCTCGGCGGCCGGGGCGCCGAGCGGGCGGTGGCCGAACCCGGCGGTGTAGGCGTCGTTGAGGTAGGCCGTGCGGTGCTCCGGCCCGTGGAGGACGGCGACCAGGGCGGGCAGCCGGCCCAGGACCTCCTGGACGGAGAGTTCCTCGAGGGAGGGGAGGGCCGCGGGGGCGTCCGTGCCGGTGGGGTCGGCGGGGCCGGGCGCGGCGGGGTCGGCGTGCTCGCCGCGGGCGGCGGGTACGGCGCCCTCGCCGCGGGCGGCGCGGGCGGCGGCGTGCTCGGACCGGGCTGCTGCGCGGCGTTGCGTTCCGGGAAAGCGGGCGCTCCAGCGCGTGAAGTTCACTGCGTTCTGCCTCGTGGTGTCGCTCGTGGTCGCTGGGTCGCGGGTCCCGGGCCGGGACGCGGAGGGGCGGTGCGGGGTGGTGCGGTGCGTGGCGCGGCGGTGGGACGGCGCGGGACGGCGTCACTCTGTGGAGGTGTGAGCCCACCTATGGTCACACGTCCAGTGTGGCCGACCCGCGCTGGTGCCGTCAGCCTCCGGAGCCCGGGAGGGGCCCCTCCGGGGGGTCTCCCGGGGGGTTCCGGCCGGGGCCGGGGGGCGGGGTCGCGGGGCGCCCGCCGGCCGCGCTTTCGAATTCGGCCCTGGGGTGTTCGAGGGATCCCAGGGAGACGATCTCACGTTTGAAGAGACCGGAGAGGGTCCATTCGGCGAGGACCCGTGTCTTGCGGTTGACGGTGGGCACGCGGCTGAGGTGGTAGGCGCGGTGCATCAGCCAGGCGGGGTACCCCTTGAGCTTGCGGCCGTAGACGTGGGCGACGCCCTTGTGCAGGCCGAGCGAGGCCACGGAGCCCGCGTAGCGGTGGACGTAGTCCTGGAGGGGGCGGCCGCGCAGGGAGGCGAGGAGGTTGTCGGCGAGGACCTTCGCCTGGCGTACGGCGTGCTGCGCGTTGGGGGCGCATTCCGGGAGGGGTGCGCCGTCGGGTGCGCCCGTCGCGCCGGTGTCGGGTCCGGTGCCGCTGCCGGTGCCAGGGGCCCTCGGGGTGCCGGGGGTGGGCTCGGTGGCGGGGCGGGCGGAGAGGTCGGGGACGGCGGCGGCGTCGCCGGCGGCCCAGGCGTTCTCGACGCCCTCGACGGTGAGGCGGGCGGTGCAGCGGAGCCGGCCGCGGGCGGTGAGCGGCAGGTCGGTGTTCGCGATCACGGGGTGGGGTTTGACCCCGGCGGTCCACACCACGGTGCGGGTGGGCAGCCGGGCCCCGTCGCTGAGCACCGCGACGCGGTCGGCGCAGGACTCCAGCCGGGTCTCCAGGCGCACGTCGATGTTGCGGCCGCGGAGCTCGCGGACGGTGTAGCGGCCCATCTCGGGGCCGACCTCGGGGAGGATCCGGTCGCTGGCCTCGACGAGCACCCACTTCATGTCCGCGGGGTCGATGTTGTGGTAGTAGCGGGAGGCGTAGCGGGCCATGTCCTCCAGCTCGGCGAGGGCTTCGACGCCCGCGTAGCCGCCGCCGACGAAGACGAAGGTGAGGGCGGCGTCGCGGACCTGCGGGTCGCGGGTGGAGGAGGCGATGTCCATCTGCTCGATGACGTGGTTGCGCAGGCCGATGGCCTCCTCCACGGTCTTGAAGCCGATGGCGTACTCGGCGAGTCCGGGCACCGGGAGGGTGCGGGAGACCGAGCCGGGAGCCAGGACCAGTTCGTCGTACTCGATGTGGACCGGACCGGTGCCCTCCTCCGCGGTGGCGAGGGTGGTCAGGGTGGCGGTCCGCTTGGCGTGGTCCACGGAGCGGACCTCGCCGATGACGATCCGGCACTTGGAGAGGACCCGGCGCAGCGGAACCACCACGTGCCGCGGCGAGATGGAGCCGGCGGCGGCCTCGGGGAGGAAGGGCTGGTAGGTCATGTACGGCTCGGGGGTCACCACGGTGACCTCGGCTTCCCCCGCGCGGAGCCCGCGCTGGAGCCTGAGGGCCGTGTACATGCCGACGTACCCCCCGCCGACGATGAGGATGCGCCTGCGGGGCGGAGTGCCGGGGGCCTCGCCCCGGGTGTCTGCGGCCTTCACCGTCCCATGACGCATCGTGGCCGGGAGTTTGTCCACAGGCCCGACAGATTGTGTGACCGAAGGCCGCCCCTGGAAGGGGGCGCTCCGCGCGACCTGACAAGGTGCAGCGACGCAGGTCAGGGGGTGTGGTGGCGGTCATTCCGGGGTGCTCTGCCGGAAAAGTGGGGGTCAATGCTCCGATCGGGCGGCGGTCTGTACGGGGCTGCCTCTTCTGAATTGACTCTGGCTCAACTATGTTCGTAGTCCGCCGGGTGTCGGCCGGGGCTCTGACCGTGGCCCTCCTGGCGCGAAGGCGGGGAAGTCTCCGGGGGGAGACTTGAAGATTACCGGGGGATACATATGCACATGTCGGATTTCCATGGCTCGACGGCTGCTGCCCTGTCGACCGAGGCTCACGGCCGCGTCCTCGCGGGTGGCCCGGGCATAGGCCGCTCCACTCCGCTGCGCGTGGACGCCCAGCGAAACCTGGAGCACGTCCTGCGCGCGGCCCGCGAGGTCTTCGGCGAGCTCGGTTACGGGGCGCCGATGGAGGACGTGGCCCGACGGGCCCGCGTCGGCGTGGGGACGGTCTACCGCCGCTTCCCCAGCAAGGACGTGCTCGTCCGCAGGATCGCGGAGGAGGAGACCGCCCGGCTGACCGAGCAGGCGCGCGCCGCGCTCGGCCAGGAGGAGGAGCCGTGGCAGGCGCTGTCGCGCTTCCTGCGGACCTCCGTCGCCTCGGGCGCGGGTCGACTGCTGCCGCCGCAGGTCCTGCGGGTGGGCGTGGACGAGAACCAGGCCGAGGCCGGGGACGAGGCCCGTGTCCCGCAGCAGCGCCAGTCGCCCGCTCCGGCGGTCACCGGCCTGCAGCCGGACCTGCGCGTGGTCGGCCGCCGGCCGGTCGAGCAGGCCGATGACGCGGGGGCCGGGGCGCTGCTGGAGGTCGTCGGGCGGCTCGTGGACCGCGCCCGCGCGGCCGGTGAGCTGCGCACCGACGTCACCGTGGCGGACGTCCTGCTGGTGATCGCCACGGCCGCGCCCGCGCTGCCGGACCCGGCGCACCAGGCCGCCGCCTCCTCGCGGCTGCTCGACATCCTGCTGGAGGGGCTCCGCTCCCGCTGATCTCCGGCGTACCCGCCGACACGTGTCCACGCGCCCCGAGCGGGCGGGTGAACGGGGTCGGCGCGGTCCGCCCGGTCACGGTGGGGGCGGTGCCCGGGTCCTGACAGGGCCCGTCGTCACCGCCGGCACCAGCGCCACGTTCACCATCACGGTCGCGGTCGCGGTCGCGGTCGGCATCACTGTCGCTGCCGTCACTACCGTCACCGGCCGTCATTGCCGTCACCGCCCCCGCCGGGTTCCGTACCCGGCGGGGGCGGTGTTCTGCTGTCCGGGGGCCGTGGGGCCAGACAGCCGGGCGGCCGGGGGGCCAGGCGGTCGGGCAGCCGGGTGGTTGGGCGGTTGGGGTGATGTGGCCGGGGCACGTGCCGGGGCGGCCCCCCGCCGTCGGTGCCGCACCCCGCGTTCGCCCGTCCCCCGCGCCGAGCTCAATGCCGGCACCGCGGGCACTGCGGGCACCGCGGGCACCGTGTTCGGTGGTTCGGACGGGCGTCCGGGGAATCGGGCTTCACCGGTGTCCCGCACGGCTCCCGTGCCCCGTGGCTCCCGGGTGCTCCTCGCGCCCGGGGTCGAACGGTGGTCGCACCACCGGATGCCCGGGACTGCCCGGAGGAGTGGACAACTCCCGGACGGGCAACGGCCCCCCGCCCGCTGTGCCACTCTTTTCCGGTGTCTGCGTACGGGTCCGAGTGTGTGGTGCGGCGGGAGTTGCCGCGATGAGCGTCGACGGGCGGGACGAATCACCCGGTGACGTCCGGGGCGGATCCGGGACCGGACCGGGACCGGACCCCGACCCCTCCCAGCAGGTCCCCGCGCAGCGCGAGGGCGGCAGCGGGCCCGGCCCGGCCGGACTCCCGCCCTCCGACAGCGATCTGATCGCCCTCATGCGCGCCGGGGACGACGGGGCCTACGCCGAGCTCTTCCGCCGCCATTCCGAGGCCGTGCGCCGCTACGCGCGCGGCTGCTGCCGGGACGCCCACACCGCCGAGGACCTCACCGCCGAGGTCTTCGCCCGCACCCTCCAGGCCGTGCGCGGCGGGGCCGGACCCGACCAGGCCGTCCGCGCCTACCTCCTGACCACTGTCCGCAGGGTCGCCGCCGGTTGGACGAAGACCGCCCGGCGGGAACGCCTCGTCGAGGACTTCGCCGCCTTCGCGGAACAGGCCGCCCGGGGCGCCGAGAACCCGGCCGCCGGTGCCGAGCCCCTGGAACGCGGCGCGGACGTGCGGGCCATGGAGGAGGCCGAACACACCCTGGCCATGCGGGCCTTCCGCAGCCTCCCGGAGCGCTGGCAGGCGGTGCTCTGGCACACCACCGTCGAGCAGTCCTCCCCCAGCACCATCGCCCCGCTCTTCGGGCTGACCCCCAACGCCACCGCCGTGCTGGCCAGTCGGGCCCGCGAGGGGCTGAAGCAGGCGTACCTCCAGGCGCACGTCAGCGACGCCCTCAGCGTCGGCGGGGACTGCGCCCTGTACGCGGACCGGCTGGGCGCCTACGCCCGGGGCGGGCTGCGGATGCGGGCCGAGCGCGGCCTGCGCAAGCACCTGGAGGAGTGCGCCCGCTGCCGGTTGGCGGCGGGCGAGCTGAAGGACGTCAACGCCGGGATCCCGGCCCTGCTGCCGGTGGCCGTGATCGGCTGGTTCGCCGCCGGGTACGCGGCCAAGGCCGCGGGCGTCGTGGCCGGGGGCGCGGTGGCCGCGGGCGGCGCCGGAGCGGCGGCCGCCGCCGGTGGCGCGGGCGGCGCGGGAGCCTCGGGGGCCGCGGCCGGAACGGCGGGAACAGCGGGCGCGGCCGGGGCGGCCGGTGCGGGTTCCGCGGGCGGGGCCGGGGGCTCCGCGGGCGGGGCGGCCGCCGCCGAGGGCCTCGGGATGCCCGCCAAGGCGGCCATCGCCGCCGGCCTGGCCGTGGCCACGGCCGCCGGGGTGGTGTTCGCCTTCGTCGGGGACGACCGGCCCGCGCCCGAGCGGCCCGTACCGCCGCCCCGGGCCGCCGCTCCCGCGGTCCCCTCCGCCCCCGCGCGGCCCGCTCCCTCCCCGACCCCGCCGCGCAGCCGACCGCCGGCCCCGGCGCCGCCGCCCGCCTCCTCCCCGGCCGACCGACCGCGCCCCAGCGCGGCGCGGCCCGTACCGCCCGCGCGGCCCCGGCCCACCCCGCCGCCGCCGCGCACGGCCGCGCCGAGCCGCCCCCCGGTGACCTCGGCCCCTCCCGCGCCCCGGCCCTCCACCCCGCCGCCGAAGCCGAGTCCCCGCCCCACGCCGCGCCCCACCCCGCCGCAGGCCCCGCGCGCGTACTCGCTGGCCGAACTGCCCCGCGCCGCCTTCGGCGACCACACCGGGCCGGAGCTGCGGCGCGGCCCCAGCAGCTGGGTCTGGCAGCGGTGGGGCCTGGTCATCGACGGCCGCGGCTACGCGCACGGCATCACCGTGCGCCCCGGATCCGCGGTGGGCATCGACCTGAACCGCCCGTGCCGCGGCTTCTCGGGCAAGGTCGGCGTGGACGACATGGCGAAGGGCCTGCCCGGCACCCTGCGGTTCTCCGTCCACGCCGACGGGGCCCTGCTGTGGACCTCGCCGGAGCTGGCCTCCGGGGATCCGGCGGTGGCCTTCTCGGTGTCGTTGGAGGGCCGGTCGGCGCTGCGCCTCACGGTGGAGGGCGGCGGGCCGCTGTCGCACCTGCTGCTCGGCGACTGGGCCGAGTCGGTCATCCGCTGCCGCTGAGCCCCGGTCCGGCGGCCCCGCCCAGCAGTTCCACCACGGCGGCCGGGTCCAGCGGCGCACCGGCCGACCACGCCTCCTCGTAGCCGGCGGGGCCCAGTGCCGTACGGGCCCGGCCGGGCAGGTCCCGGAGCCGCAGCTCGAAGGGGACCGGCCGGGGGTGCCCGGACCGCCAGGCCGTGGCCGCGGCGAGCACCCGTACGGCCCCGGACCACCCCTGGGCAGCGGTAGCGGCAGCCGACGGACCCGCACGGTCGGCCGGCTCCTCGCCGACCTCCACGCCGGTCTCCTCCCCGATCTCTTCGGCGATCTCCGACAGCAGCAGGGCCGCGGCCTCCGCCGCTCCCGCGAGGACGTCCTCGGCGCAGTGCGCGGCGACCGCGTCCGCCAGGGCCCCGACGGCCTCGGGCAGAGCCGCGCGCGGGCCCCGCTCGCGGGCCGTCAGGAGCGCTTCGAGGACCCGTACCGCCGTGGTGAACTGCGGGGGCGGCGAGCCCTGGTAGCCCTCGAAGCGGATCGGGGCGCTGCGCTCGCGGGCCAGGGCGTGGTCACCCCGGTCGTAGGCGATCAGCGCGGACAGCAGGACCGCGATGGCGTGCGCGTCCGGCACCCCGTACCGCTCGGCCTCCGCCGCGGCCTCGGCGAGGATCCGCTCCGCCCCGTCCGGGTCGCCCGCCCGGTACGAGATGTCGGCGAGCCGGGCCAGCAGGAAGGGCGCCTCCACGGTGGCCTCCACCTCGCGGGCCAGCTCCAGGGCCTCCTCGTAGGCGCGGGCCGCCTCGCGGTAGCGGCCCCGTCCCATGGCGGCCTCGGCGGCCGCGGACAGCACCTGGGTCCGCATCCAGCGGTCGCCGACGCGGCGGGTCAGCGCGCCCAGCTCGGCCAGGTCCTCGTCCACTCCGGCCAGGCCGCCGCGGAGGTCCACGTCCACGTGCACCCGGAGCATCAGGGCCATGCCCAGCTCCCAGTCCCCGCCCTCCCGGCGGCAGATGTCCACGGTCCGGTCCAGGCCGGCCCGCAGCCGCACCGGGCCGCCGGAGAGGCGGACCGTGAAGGGCCAGAGCATGCCGGGGAAGCGGGCCGCCTCCGGGCTGTCCCCGGGGGCGAAGGCGCGCAGGATCCGGCGGGCCGCGGCGCGGGACCGGTCGTCCTCGAAGACCTTCGCCGGGCTGACCTCGGCGTAGAGGAGGATGCGGAGCATGTTGAGGCGGAGCCGGGGCCAGAACTCGGGGTGGCCGCGGTCTTCGGGCTCCTCGGGGCCGCCGAGGGCCAGCACCCGATCCGTCCAGCGGGCGCCCTCGGCGCGGTAGTTGCGGATCCACCAGAACCAGCCCAGCGCGAAGGCGAGGCGTCGTGCCTCGGGTTCGGAGGGCTCGGTGGCGGTGAGGAAGTGCAGGGCGGCGCGCAGGTTGCCGAGTTCGGACTCGATCCGGCGGATCCAGGGCAGTTGCGCGCCGGAGCGCAGCAGGGGTTCGGCCTCCTCGGCGAGTGCGAGGTAGTGGCGGGCGTGCGCGCGGGCGGTGGCGGTGCGGGCGTGCGGGGTCTCGGCGGCGCGGCCGGTGGCGTACTCGTGGACGGTCTCCAGCATCCGGTAGCGCATGGCGCCGTCCGGGCCGGGGGCGGCGACGACGAGGGACTTGTCGACGAGGGCGCCGAGCAGGGCCGGGTCCCCGCCGACCGCTTCGGCGGCTTCCAGGTCCCAGCCGCCCGCGAACGCCGACAGCGCGCGCAGGAGGGTGCGTTCGGCCGCGTCGAGGAGGTCCCAGGACCAGTCGACGACGGCGCGGAGGGTCTGTTGGCGGGGCAGGCGGGTGCGGCCGCCGCCGGTCAGCAGCCGGAAGCGGTCGTCGAGGCGGGCGGCGATCTGCGCGGGGGTGAGGAGCCGCAGGCGGGCCGCGGCCAGCTCGATGGCGAGGGGCAGGCCGTCGAGGCGGGCGCAGATCTCGGTGATGGCGGCGGAGTCGGCGGCCGGGTCGAAGCCGGGGCGGACGGAGCGGGCGCGGGCGGTGAAGAGGCGGTGGGCCGGGTCCGGGGGGAGCGGCTCCACCGGGCGGACGGCCTCCCCGGGTACCCCGAGGGGTTCCCGGCTGGTCGCCAGGATCCGCAGGCCGGGGCAGTGCACGAGCAGGTGCTCGGCCAGGGCCGCGGCCGCCCCCACGAGGTGCTCGCAGTTGTCGAGGACGAGCAGCAGGCGGCGGCGGGCGCAGTACTCCACCAGCTGGGCGGCGGCCCCGGAGCCGGGATCGGGGCCGTGGTCGGGGGTGGTGCCGGGGCCGGAGCCGGGATCGGGGGTGGTGCCCGGGGCGGACGGGGGCGTCTCGCGGGCCAGCAGGGTGGCGGACCGCAGGCCCAGGGCGCTCAGTACGGCCCCGGGGACGGCCGCGGGGTCCTCCAGCGCGGCGAGTTCGACCAGCCAGGCGCCCTCGCCGGGGCGGGTACGGACGTACGCCCGGGCCGCCTCCTCCGCGAGCCGGGTCTTCCCGGAGCCGCCGGGCCCGGTGAGGGTGACCAGTCGTTCCCGGCCCAGGGCGGCGGCCAGGGCGGCCAGCTCGGGTTCGCGGCCGACGAAGGAGTCGAGGCGGGCGCGGAGGTTGCCGGGCGCCGGCGGGGCGGGCGGGGCGGCGCGGGTCCCGGCGGGGGCCGCGGGTGGAGCCTCGGCGGTGGCGGCGGGCGGGACGACGGGCGGGGCGGGCCGGGCGGGTGCGGGCGGCTCGCCGGTGGCGGGTCCGGTGCGCGGCGGGGTGGGCCCGGCGGGGGTCGGAGCCGGGGCGAGCAGGTGCCGGTGCAGGGCGCGGAGTTCGGGGCCCGGGTCGGTGCCCAGGGTGTCGGCGAGGGTGCGGCGGGCGGACTCGAAGGCGATCAGGGCGTCGGCGTTGCGGCCCGCCGCGCTCAGGGCGCGGATGAGTTGGGCGCGCAGGGGCTCCTCGTAGGGGTGGTCCGCGACGAGTCCGGTGAGTTCGGCGGCGAGACGGGCCGGGTCGCGGCCGGCGCGGAGCTCGGCCTCGATGCGGTCGCGCAGGGCGGTGGCGCGGGCCGCTTCGGGGCGGGCCCGGTGGGCGGCGCCGTCCGGCAGGTCGGCGAAGGCGGGGCCGCGCCAGAGTCCGAGGGCGCTGCGCAGGGTGTCGGCGGCGGGTCCGTACCGGCCGGCGGCGAGGTCGGCGGCGCCCTCGCGTGCCAGGGCGGTGAAGCGGTGCAGGTCCACCTCGTCGGGGGCGGCGGCGAGGCGGTAGCCGCCGGGTCCGGAGCGGACGGCCTCGCGGCCCAGGGTCCGGCGCAGCCGGCCGACGAGGGCCTGGAGGGCGGCGGGGGCGTCGGCGGGCGGGCGTCCGGTGTCGGGCGGCCAGACCTCGTCGACCAGCTCGGCGACGGGGACGGGCAGGGGGCGGTCGGCGCGGAGGGCGAGGGCGGTGAGCAGGGCCCGGAGCCGGGGGCCGCCGAGGGGTAGGGCGGTGCCCCGGTCGTCGCGCGCCTCGGTGGCGCCCAGGATCAGGTACCGCACCGGTCGATTCTGCCGCCCGGAGGCCGCGAGCGCCCCCCGGTTTTCCGGCGGGGCCCCGGGCGGTACCCGGCGTTCCGGGCGGAGAGCCCGGGTGGGGCCCTCGGTACGGGGCGGGGACGGGAGGGGGAACGGGATGAGGAAGGGCGCCGTGGGACGGGGGTCGGCGGCGCGCGAGCGGAGTGCGGCCGCGCCTCGCCGGCACCGCCGCTCAGAGCGCCCGGCGCACCGGCACCCCGGTGGGGACGGCGCGGCGGCGGACCGTGGTGGTGCCGGTCCAGCAGGTGCCGCGGCGGGACAACAGCCGGCGCAGCCACAGCTCGGTGGAGACCAGCTCCGCGATGCCGTCGAGGGGGACGGATTGGCCGGCCGCGGCGTCGACCAGGGCCTGTCGGACCACCTGGGCGTCGATGAGGCCCGCGTCGGCGAGGAGCGGGGCCGCGAACAGGTCGAGGAGGGGGTCCAGGGCGGCGCGCAGGCCCGCGCGGACCGAGGAGGCCCCGTCCAGGGGGGAGGGCGCTCCCCAGCCCGGGGGCAGTTCGCGGACCCCGGTGCCCGACAGGACGCTGCGCAGGACGGCGGCGCGGGCCCCGGGCTGGACCCGCAGGGACTCGGGGAGGGCACGGGCGGCGCGGACCACCTGGTTGTCGAGGAAGGGGGCGTGCAGGCGCTGGCTGCGGACCTCCACGGCCTGCTCGTAGATCCGGTGGCCGGCCGCGTGCCGGGCCAGCGCGGCGCGGGCGCGGGCCTCGCCGGGGCGCAGGGAGAGCGGGGGGCGGCCGGCGGCGGCGTCCAGGCGCAGGGCCACTTCGGCGAGGGCCTCTCCGGTGAGCCAGCGGGCGGCGGGCCCGGGCCGGGCCCAGGTGAGGGCGGCGAGGGAGGCGTCGACGGGGCCGGTGGCGGTCTCGTGGCCGGTGCCGGGGAAGCCGTGGTCGCGCAGGAGGGCGGCGGCCTCGCGGATGCCCGTCATGTAGGAGGTGCGGGAGAGGCGGCGGGCGGCGAGGTACACGGTGAGGGGGACGGTCAGGGGGGACGCGTAGGCGGCGGGGGCCGAGCGGGCCTCGGATCGGGTGAGGGCGGCGACGGGGCGGACCAGGTGGCGTCTCTTACGGTCCAGGAGGAGGTCGGCGAGGCGGGCCGGGTGGGCGTCGAGGACCTGTCGGGCGCCGTGGCCGGTGAAGTGGTCGGCGCTGCCCGCGGAGAGGCGGCGGCGGTCGCGGGCGGCGGCCACGAGGGCGGGGGCCGGTTCGTCGGTGAGGGGGCCGTCGAGGTCGGCGTAGGGCAGGGACTCCTCGGCGGCGGCGACGACCACGTGGTGCAGGCGGGGGTCGGAGGCGATGGCCCTGGCCCGTTCCAGCTCCTCCTCGCGGGCCCGCGGGAGCGGGGTGGCGAGGTCGTTGAAGGTGACGGCGAGCAGGCGTTGGCCCGCGGCGGTGCCGTGACCGAAGAGGGTGCCGGGGACCCCGGGCAGACCGGCGGCGAGGAGGGCCAGGGTGGCGGAGGCGCTGCCGCCGGACAGGTCGGCGCCGATGCCGGGGGCGGGGGCGCCGCGGGCGGCGCGGCGGTCGGCGGGGCCCATGCCGGGCACGGGGCCGGGGTCGGGTACGGCCGCGGTGGTGGCGTCGGGAGCGTGCCGGGGGGCCGTGAGCCGGGCGCGCACCGCGTCGACGAGTGCTTCCCGTACGCCCTCCACGGCCTGCTCGGCGGCGAGTTGGGGGGCGGCCACGGCGAGGGAGGCGACCGGTTCGTAGCCGGTGATCTCGCGGGAGCCCTCGCGGAGGATGAGGGCGTGGCCGGGCGGGATGCGGCGGACGCCCGCGTAGGGGGTGCCGTCGCCGAGTGCCTCGGGGCTGTCGGGGCAGGCCAGCAGGGCGGCGAGGTGGCCGATGTCGAGCTGGGCCTCGATGAGGTCGGCGAGCGGGAGGGCGGCGGTGGCGAAGGCGGTGCCGTTGGCCCACGGGGTGTAGAAGACGGGGCGGGCGCCGGCCAGGTCGGAGGTGACGGTGATCCGGCGGCCGACCTGGACCACCGCGGTGTAGCTGCCGGGCCAGCGGGTGAGGTGGCGCAGGGCGCCGCCGCGGGCGGCGGACAGGGCGCGGCGCAGTTCGGCGTCGTCGGCCCCGCAGCAGCCGAGGACGGCGATCCGGGTGAAGGGGTCCGCGGGGTCGGCGGTGACGGTGCGGATCTCGTCGGGGCGCCAGTCGCCGACGGCCCACAGCGGATCGGGGTCGCCCCACAGGAGTTGGGCGCCGACGGGGTGGACGGTCCGTTCGGCGTCGCCGGGGGCGTCGTCGGACTCGGCGAAGCCGCCGTGGACGGGGCCGGCGGAGGAGCCGTAGGGGCCCGGGGCGCCGGGCGCGGCACCGCCGAGGCGTCCGGCCGTACCGAAGCTCGCGGCGATACTGCTCCAGCCCACCAACCACCGCATCCGGCCGCCTCCACAGACTGTGGACAAGTCGGGGACCATGCTGCCACGTGACGGGCGCGCGGGAGGGGCGAAGAGGGGCGCACATGGGAAGGAACGCGCCCCCGTCATGCGGTATTTGGCGTTCCGTTCCCCCTGCCCCATAGGCCGGATTCAGCCATTCTTGAGGGCGCCCGAAGGCACCCCGCAGCGCGCGGCGGCCGCGGCCCGGGAGGCGCGGCCCGCCTCCCGGCCCGGTCCACCGCCCGCGGGGACTGGGGCGGCGGCCTGCTCCGGCCCACCGGATCCGTGCAGCGGGCCGACCCACGCACCCGTCATCGAATCGCCGCCCCCGGGCACCGGCCAGAGCGCACGGCCGGGCGCACGGCCACACGGGCGGAGCACGCGAAGGCGGCCGCGCCCCGCCCGACGGCCCGGCCCGACGGCCCCCACGGACCACAATCCCGCCATCCGGAAGGCGGGGCCTTAACGCTTGGGATGCGGCGAACTACGCTGGGTTTACGAAATGCCGGGCGCCTATGCCGCTGCCCGGCACCCACGTGTGTGCCGGGGTACCGAGTTCTGCGTGACGAGGGGTGTGCGCATGTCCAGGGAGCTCCGCGAGCCCAACGAGAAGCTCGGCACCGTCCTCGCCCTCGCCGGCATCAGCAACGCCGGCCTCGCCCGCCGCGTCAACGACCTCGGCGCGCAAAGGGGCCTGACCCTCCGCTACGACAAGACCTCGGTGGCCCGCTGGGTCTCCAAGGGCATGGTCCCCCAGGGCGCCGCCCCGCACCTGATCGCCGCCGCGATCGGGGCCAAACTCGGCCGGCCGGTCCCCCTGCACGAGATCGGCCTCGCCGACGCCGACCCGGCCCCGGAGGTCGGCCTCGGCTTCCCCCGGGACGTACCGAGCGCCGTCCGGGCCGCCACCGACCTCTACCGACTGGACCTCGCGGGCCGCCGGGGCGGCGGCGGCATCTGGCAGTCCCTGGCCGGATCCTTCTCCGTCTCCGCCTACGCCATCCCCGCCTCCCGGTGGCTGATATCGCCCGCCGACGGCTCCGTCGCGCGCGAGGAGGCACCGACCACCGGCCCGACCCCGCCGGAGGACGCCCCCGGATCGGGACCCGCCACGCCCCGCATCCCGGCCGGATCCCCGGCCGCGACCGCCCCCGGCGCACCCGCCGCGCCCGGCCCCGCCGAAGCCCCGACCGGGCCCCCCGCCGCGACCGCGCCCCCGGCGGCGGCCGCCGGCACCGGCCCGGCCCTGCTGCGGGTCGGCCACAGCGACGTCGCCAAGCTCCGCGAGGCCGCCGAGGACGCCCGCCGCTGGGACTCCAAGTACGGCGGCGGCGACTGGCGCTCCTCGATGGTCCCCGAATGCCTCCGGGTCGACGCCGCCCCCCTGCTCCTCGGCTCCTACTCCGACGAAGTCGGCCGGGCCCTCTTCGGCGCCACCGCCGAACTGACCCGGCTCGCCGGCTGGATGGCCTTCGACACCGGCCAGCAGGAAGCCGCCCAGCGCTACTACATCCAGGCCCTCCGGCTGGCCCGGGCCGCCGCCGACGTCCCCCTGGGCGGGTACGTCCTCGCCTCCATGTCCCTCCAGGCCACCTACCGCGACTTCCCCGACGAGGGCGTGGACCTCGCCCAGGCCGCCGCCGAACGCAACCGCGGCCTCGCCACCGCCCGCACCATGAGCTTCTTCCGACTGGTCGAGGCCCGCGCCCACGCCAAGGCCGGGGACCCCCAGGCCGCCGGCGCCGCCCTCCGCGCCGCCGAGAGCTGGCTGGAGCGCTCCCGCGAGGGCGACGGGGACCCGAGCTGGCTGGGCTTCTACTCCTACGACCGGTTCGCCGCGGACGCCGCCGAGTGCTACCGCGACCTCCGACTGCCCCGACAGGTGCGCCGCTTCACCGAGCAGGCCCTGTCCCGCCCCACCGAGGAGTACGTCCGCTCGCACGGCCTGCGGCTCGTGGTCAGCGCCGTCGCCGAGCTGGAGTCCGGCAACCTCGACGCGGCCTGCGCCCAGGGCACCCGGGCCGTGGAGGTCGCCGGACGGATCTCCTCCGCGCGCACCACCGAATACGTGCGGGACCTCCTCCACCGGCTGGAGCCCTACGGGGACGAGCCCCGCGTCGCGGAACTCCGCGAGCGGGCCCGCCCCCTCCTGGTCGCCCCGGTCTGACCGGGCCCGCGCACGCCGGTCACCCCGCCCGGCCGAACTGTCAGTGCGGGGGTGCAGACTCGACGGAAGGGGCCGGGCAGCAGACCCGGCGGACAGGGCTCGGCGCTGGAGCCCGGAAGCGGGAGGCGGGGTGCGAGGCGGCATGGACTGCGACGTACTGGTGGTCGGCGGCGGAATCGTCGGGCTCTCGACCGCGTACGCGCTGTCACGGCTGGCTCCTGGCACGCGGGTCGTGGTCCTGGAGAAGGAACCGGGACCGGCGCGCCATCAGACCGGCCGCAACAGCGGCGTGATCCACAGCGGGATCTACTACCGGCCCGGCTCCCTCAAGGCCCGGTTCGCGGTGCGCGGCGCCGCCGAGATGGTCGAGTTCTGCGAGCGGCACGACATCCCGCACGAAGTGACCGGCAAGCTCATCGTCGCCACCCGCAGCGAGGAGCTCCCCCGGCTGCACACCCTCGTGCAGCGCGGCCGGGAGAACGGCATCCCGGTCCGCGAGCTGGGCCCCGCCCAGATCGCCGAGTACGAGCCCGAGGTGGCCGGCCTCGCCGCCATCCACGTGGGCACCACCGGCATCGTGGACTACCCCGCCGTCGCCGAGCGGCTGGCCCGCTCCTCCGGCGCCGAGGTGCTCTACGGGGCCGAGGTCGACCGGATCTCCCGACGCCCCCACGGCGTGGCCGTCGGCACCACCTCCGGGCAGGTCATCCGCGCCCGCGCCCTCGTCAACTGCGCCGGCCTGCACTGCGACCGCGTGGCCCGGCTCGCCGGGGACGACCCCGGCATGCGGATCGTGCCCTTCCGCGGCGAGTTCTACGACCTGGCCCGCCCCGGCCTCGTCAAGGGCCTGGTCTACCCGGTGCCCGACCCGGCCTTCCCCTTCCTCGGCGTCCACCTCACCCGCGGCACCGGCGGCGGGGTGCACGTCGGGCCCAACGCCGTCCTCGCCCTGGCCCGCGAGGGGTACGACTGGTCCACGATCCGCCCCCGCGACGTCCTCGGCACCGCCGCCTGGCCCGGCATGTGGCGGGTCGCCGCCCGCCACTGGCCGTACGGCATCGGGGAGGTGCACCGCTCCGTGTCCAAGGCCGCCTTCACCACGGCCGTACGGCGCCTGCTGCCCTCGGTGACCGCCGAGGACCTGGTCCCGGCGCCGGCCGGGGTCCGCGCGCAGGCCGTGCTCCGCGACGGCACCCTCGTCGACGACTTCCTCATCCGCGAGGCCCCCCGCACCGTGCACGTGCTGAACGCCCCCTCGCCGGCCGCCACCGCCGCCCTGCCCATCGGCCGCCACATCGCCGAGCGCGCCCTGGCCGCCGCCGAGGACTGACCCGCCGCCCCGCGCCGCCGCCCCGGCACCCCCGGGGCGGCCGCCGGCACCCGCTCCCGCCCCGCCGCCCGCCCGGCGGCCCTCCCGGGCGCGCCCTAGAATCGGGGCACTGTGTCTGAGCACCCGAACCCCCAGCCCGCGCCCGCCGGCGACGACTCCTACCGCCCGCCCCGCTGGCGCACCGAGCCCCGCTTCCCCGACGGCCCCTCCCCCGACCCCGCCGGGTCGCACCACGAGCGGCGCATCCGCAGCTTCCAGCCGCGGCGCAGCCGGGTCACCACCGGCCAGGAGGACGCCCTCCGGCGGCTGTGGAGCACCTGGGGCCTCGACATCGACGGCCACGAGGTCCTCGACCTCGACAAGCTCTTCGGCGGCCGCCCGGTGGTCCTGGAGATCGGCTTCGGCATGGGCGAGGCCACCGCGCAGATGGCCGCCGAGGACCAGGACACCGGCATCCTCGCCGCGGACGTGCACACCCCCGGCCAGGGCAACCTGCTCGCCCTCGCCGAGAAGGCGGGCATCGACAACGTGCGCGTGGCCAACGGCGACGCCATCATCCTGCTCCGCGAGATGCTGCCGCCCGCCTCGCTGGCCGGGCTCCGCGTGTACTTCCCGGACCCGTGGCCGAAGAAGCGGCACCACAAGCGGCGGCTGATCCAGCCCGAGTTCCTCACGCTGGCCGCGACCCGCCTGGCCCCGGGCGCCCTGCTGCACTGCGCCACCGACTGGGAGCCGTACGCCGAGCAGATGCTCGAAGTGCTCAGCGCGCACCCCGACTTCGAGAACACCCGGCCCGACGGCGGGTACGCGCCGCGCCCCGCGTTCCGGCCCCTGACCCGCTTCGAGGGCCAGGGCCTGGACAAGGGCCACCTCGTACACGACCTGCTGTTCCTGCGCACGCAGAACTGAAAAGCCCGGTTCCGCACTCCGGCCCGCCGGCTAGGGTCGGAGGGTGTTCCGGGCTTCCGTAGGCGTGCCGCGCGGGGCCGGGTCCCCCTTCGGGGCCCGGGCCCGCGTGCTGGCCCTGACCGCGGGGCTCGCCGCGGCCGGGGTCCTGATCCTGGCCATGGTGCGGGAGCAGACCGGCACCCCCGGCTTCCTGGTCGGACTGGGCCTGGCCGTCCTGCCGGTGGCCCCGCTGCTGGCGGTGTTCCGCTGGCTGGGCCGCGGCCCCCGGGCCGGTCCCCCGCGCACCCGGCCGTGGCCGCACCTGCTGTTCGCGTTCGCCTGGGGCGCCTGCGCCGCGGCGCTCATCGCCATAGTGGCCAACAGTTTCGCGACCCGCTGGATAGCCGCGGCCACCGCAGACCCCTACGGGGCCGACCAGCTCGGCTCGGTGGCCATCGCCCCCGTCGTCGAGGAGAGCGCGAAGGCCGCCGCGCTGGCGCTGGTGTTCCTGTTCCGGCGGCGCCTGCTCACCGGCGTCACCGACGGTCTCGTCCTCGCCGGGTTCACCGCCACCGGCTTCGCCTTCACCGAGAACATCCTCTACCTCGGCAACGCCTTCGGGGAGGACCTCGGCAGCGGCACCACGGTCATGGGCTCGGTCACCGCCGCCACCTTCTTCGTGCGGATCGTGCTCTCGCCCTTCGCGCACCCGCTGTTCACGGCCCTCACCGGGGTCGGTTTCGGCTTGGCCGCGGCGGCCTCCCTGCCCGCCCGTGCCGCCGCGGGCGCCGCCGTCCGACCGGTCCTGTCCCGGGGCCGTCGGCTGGTGCCCCCGCTGCTGGGCCTGGTCGGGGCGATGGCCGTGCACGCCCTGTGGAACAGCTCCTCCGAGCTGGGCGAGCACGGCTTCCACGTGGTCTACGGGGCCGTGATGGTGCCCGGGTTCACCTTCCTCGCGGTCCTCGCGGTCCGCCGCAGGCTCCGCCCCGGCCCCAAGCACGCCGCCGCCCCCGTCCCGGCCCCGCGGGCGAGCGGGGACACGGAGGCGGGGGCGGGCGCGTGCTCGGTGCCGGTGTCCGGGACGGGGAGCGGCCCGGGTCCGGAACTCAGACCGTCAGGCCCTTGTCCCGCAGCCAGGCCAGCGGGTCCTGGGTCTGTCCCCCCGTACGGACCTCCAGGTGCAGGTGGGCCCCGGTGACGTTGCCGGTGGCCCCGACCCGTCCGATGGTGTCCCCGGTGCCGACCTGACCGGAGGTCACCGACATGGAGGACAGGTGGCAGTACCAGATCTCCGTACCGTCGGCGAGGCGCAGCACGATCCGGTAGCCGTACGCGCCCGACCAGCCGGCCGAGACCACGGTGCCGCCGTGCACAGCCTTGACCGGGGTGCCGGTCGGGGCGGCGAAGTCGAGGCCGGTGTGGTGCCCGGAGGACCACATGGAGCCGGAGTCCCCGTAGTGCGAGGTGAGGGTGTACGAGGAGGTGGGGAGCACGTAGCCGCCACGCGAACTGCCCGATCCGGTACCGGAGTCGCCCTCCGCGGCGCGGTCCCGTTCGGCGCGGGCGGCCCGCTCCGCTTCGGCGGCGCGGGCGGCCGCCTCGGCCTTCGCCTCCGCAGCGGCCTTGGCGGCGGCTTCGGCGGCGGCCTCGGCCGCCTTGCGCGCGGTCTCCCGGGCCCGGGCGGCCTCCTGGGCGGCGGCCACCTCGGCGGCGCGGGCGGCGGCTTCCTTGGCCTCGGCGGCGGCGGCGTCGGACTGGGCCTCGGCCTGCTGGAGGATCCGGTTGCGGAGCACCTCGCCGGCGTTGGTGCCGGCTTCGGCCTGCTGGGGGCTGACCCCGGCCGTGGTGAAGGGGGCGGAGACGGACACGGCGTACGCGGCGCCGGCCGGGTCCTCCTCGGGCTGCTCGGTGGAGCCGAGCCCGGGTATGGAGGTGGGCAGGGACGGGATGGATATCGCGACCTGGGGCCGGTCCTGGGCGGTGGCGATACCGCCCGCGCCGACGGCGGCGATCACACCGACGCCGAGGACCGTGGAGCTGCGGGCGAGTCCGCCGCGCTGGCGCACCACCCGGTGGCGGCCCCGGACCGGCCGGACGGAGTCCTCGGTCGGGTTCCATTCCCCCCACGCGCCCGCGTCGGGGGCGTCGAGGTCTTCCGGGGCACCGGTGGCGGGCAGGTTCGAGTCCACGGGAGGCGGGTCCTTTCCTTCCTTCGCCTACCGGGTTAGCTGACGGGTTCGGAGCAGGAAGGTCTCCTACGTGCCCGGAGAGGGCCCGATTCACCCCAAGAGGTGGTTCCCCGGTTCCCTTGCGGAATTCGGCGTCGGCGCGCGCGGTGCCGTCCGGCGACGGCTGGGACGACCGCGCTGCGTTATCGAACGGTAATAGACAGAGGGGAGCGATTCCAAGCTGTTGCGCTTGATCCAACACATGTATCGGCCACCCTCCGACCGGCCCTGGCCTGCACTTTTGCCGTACAGGGTGATCAATCCGGACGATTCGACGGCCTGTTTGGTATCTCTTCGGCCGGCGGGGCCGATTGACGCCCCGTCAGCAACATGGCGGAGAGCGGCCTTTCGCTCACCGAACGTGAGGAGGGTGGCGGAACGGGGAAGAAGTGCCGGGAGAACGACGAGAGCCCGGATCCTCTTCAGGATCCGGGCTCTCGTACTGAGTAGCGGGGACAGGATTTGAACCTGCGACCTCTGGGTTATGAGCCCAGCGAGCTACCGAGCTGCTCCACCCCGCGTCGGTAGGTACAAGCTTACGCCATCCGGAAGGGTCCTCACGCCACTTTCCCCCCGGGGCGGGTCGGAGGCCCCTCAAGACCCCCGACCCACACGGCTCAGACCCGTTCCAGGAAGCCGGTCAGGTTCCGGCGCAGCCGCTCGATCTGCTCGTCCACCGTCAGCGATTCCTCGATGCGCAGCCCCGTCTCGGGCCGCTTGATGCCGCGCACGTAGAGGGAGCAGGCCATGTCGGTGCAGACGTAGAGCCCGACGGAATTCCCGTCCCGCCCCTCGCGCCCCGTCTTCCGGGCCGTCATCAGCGAGACCCCGCCGCCGGGGTGGGTGGTCAGGCACAGCGAGCACATGCTGCGGTACAGGGCACCACGGCGGGCCGTCGGGAAGCGCAGGGTGATCCCGATCGGGCCGCCGTCCGCGCCCTCGGCGACGAGATAGCTGCGGTCGGGGGCGGACAGGTCCCGCCAGCCCAGGAAGTCCAGGTCCGTCCAGGGCCGCTCCACGAGGTCCCGCGGCATCGGCAGCCGCTTGGCCTCTCCCTTCGAGCAGTTCACGAAGGCGCCCCGGATCTCCTGCTCGGTCAGTGCTCTCATACCGGGAACGCTAAGCTTTCCTAGGACCCCTAGGCAAACGAATAATGCCCGTAGCCTCCAGGGACGGGACCCACCGAGGAAAGGGGAGACCATGCCGAGGGCCGGACTCACCGCCGAGCGCATCGTCGGAGCCGCCGCCGAGCTCGCCGACCGCGAGGGCCTGGACCGGGTCACGGTCTCCGCGCTGGCCCGCGGCTTCGGCGTGAAGGACGCCAGCCTCTACGCGCACGTCCGCGGGCTCCGGGACCTCCGCACCCGGCTGGCCCTGAGCTGCGCCACGGAGTTCGCCGACCGGATCACCGCCGCCCTCGCGGGCCGCTCGGGGGCCCCGGCCCTGGCCGCCTTCGCCCTCGCCTACCGCACCTTCGCCGTCCACCACCCCGGTCGCTACGCCGCCACCCAGCTGGCCCTGCCGCCCGAGGTCCTCGCCGACTCCCCCGGCCACCGGCGGCTCGTGGAGCTGACCTACGCCCTGTTCCGCTCGTACGAGCTCCCCGAGCCCGACCGGACCGACGCGGTCCGCCTGGTGCGCAGCACCTTCCACGGGTTCGCCGCCCTCGAAGCGGCGGGCGGCTTCGGCCACCCCCGCGCGCTCGACGCCTCCTGGGAGCGGATCACCGAGGCCCTGCACGCCACCCTCACCCGGTGGCCCGCCGCCGCCGGACCGGAGACCCTGTCCCCATGAGCCCACGGCCCGCCCCCGTCCAGGTCCGCCGCGCCTACGACCCGCCCGAGCCCGAGGACGGCACCCGGGTCCTCGTGGACCGCCTCTGGCCCCGCGGCCTCTCCAAGGAGTCCGCCCGCGTCGACTCCTGGCCCAAGGCGCTGACCCCGTCGACGGAACTGCGCCGCGCCTACCACGACGGCACCCTCACCCAGGAGGAGTTCGCGGACCGGTACGCGGCCGAACTCGCCGAGCCCGCCGCCGCGGAGGCCCTGACCGCCCTGCGCGCCCTCGTCGCCGCCGGCCCGGTCACCCTCCTCACCGCCGTCAAGGACCCCGCCCCCGCCCACACCACGGTCCTCCTGACCGCCCTCACCCCCACCTGAGGCCCGCAGGACAGCAGAACGCCCCGGCCGGTCGCCTCCCCTCACGCTGCCGGCACAATGCGGTCGACCGCAGCCGATCGCAGGGGGACAGCGTGGGACCGCGTCAGACCAAAGGCCCGGTCACACGCCGGCTCCGCGGACTTCAACACGAACGCTCGGGGGCGGAAACCGGATCGCCGCTCAGGGACAAGCGGGCCTGGATCACGGCCGTCATGTTCCCCGCCATCATGGTCCTGGTGGGCATCGCAGTCCCCTCCCTCTGGAACCGGCTCTCAGGAACCTTCGACAGTCCGCCGGGACTGACCGCCCACACGATCGGCCCCGGGGGATGCGTCCCGCTCTACTCGGCGGACAGCCTCGCCACCTTGAAGGCTCAGCCCGACAGCCTCAGACTGCGGGGCGTTCCCGTGGCCGATCCCCGCTGGCACGAGCCCGTCACAGCGCCGGTGACACTCCAGGCCAAAACCGCACAGACCATCGTGGTCACTGCCGCGCGCATCGAGGTGATGAGCACCGAGCGCCTCCCGGTGACGGGGCGGGTCATCGACGCGGAGGGCTGCGGTGGCCTCATGGAGACGCGCCCCTTCGACGTGGATCTGGCCACCCACCCCGTGTCCCTGAAGCCCGCCCTCACGAAAGCCGCCGACGGAAGCGTCGGGCGGGCACCCGGATTCCCGTTCAAGGTCTCGGCCAAGGACCCAGAACAGCTCGAACTGCGCTTCCCGACCGTGCCGGGCGATGTCAGGTTCTCGATCACGATCGACTGGGTCTCCGAGGGTGAACCGGGAACCGTCACGCTCGACAACGGGGGTGCCGGCTACCGGGTCATGGGGCTCGGGACGCTGCCACGCCATCCGCCCGGAGCTCTCTACGGCCGGGTCACCCCTGCCCTCTCCTCGCAGTCCGCTACGCCGACCCGCGACTGACCACCACTCGGGTCCAGCCGCTCGGCTTCTCCATGCCGTCCAGGCAGGAGACGGCCGGGCGTCCCGGGCACGCAGCGGGCACGTAGGCCCGCCCCCAGCACGACGGCCCGCCCGGGAACTCCCGGACGGGCCGCGGAACACGCTGGTCAGAGCGAAACCGGAGTCTCGCCGACCGGTAGGCCATGTCGGACTCGAACCGACAACCAATGGATTAAAAGTCCACTGCTCTGCCAATTGAGCTAATGGCCCTCAGCATGCACACCCCAGAGCATAGCCCGCCGGCGCCGGTCAGCCGATCGGGTATCGCCGACCGGCGCCGCCGGGTGTCGTGGGGCGGGGGTGCGGGGCGCCGCGCGGCAGGGCCCGTGGGGGCTTCCGGACAGCACCGAGCCCCCCGGCCTCGAAAGGTCGGGGGGCTCGGTGCGGGCGGTCGGGACCGGTGGTCCGTCAGGCCCTCAGTGCGTCAGGCCGGTTCAGCCGTTGCGCTTCCAGCGCGGCTTGTCCTCGCGGCGGCCGCCGCCGAAGGAGCCGGAGCCGGAGCCGGGACGGTGGTCGTCGCGACGGCCGTACGGACGGTCGTGGCGGTCGCCACCGGAGCGGAAGCCGCCGGCGGGGCGGTCGTCACGACGGTCGCGGTTGAACGGACGGTCGCTGCCGCCACGGTGCTCGCGGTTGAAGCCGCCACCACGGTTGTCGTCCCGGCGGAAGCCACCGCCACGGTTGTCGTCGCGACGCTCGAAGCCACGGTCACCACGGTCGTCCCGACGGAAGCCGCCACCGCGGTTGTCGTCACGACGCTCGAAACCACGGTCGTTGCGGTCGCGGTTGAAGCCACCGCCACGGTTGTCGTCGCGACGCTCGAAGCCACGGTCACCACGGTCGTCCCGACGGAAGCCGCCACCGCGGTTGTCGTCACGACGCTCGAAGCCACGGTCGTTGCGGTCGCGGTTGAAGCCACCGCCACGGTTGTCGTCACGACGCTCGAAGCCACGGTCGTTGCGGTCGCGGTTGAAGCCGCCACCGCGGTTGTCGTCACGGCGGAAGCCGCCACGGTCGCCACCGCGGTCACCGCGGTCGTCGCGGCGGAAGCCGCCACGGTCACCGCCGCGGTCGTTGCGACGCTCGTAGTTGCCACGGTCGTCGCGCTGCGGGCGGTGCTCCTCGCGGCGCTCCTCCACGGCGGGGGCGGCGGCCAGCTCGGCGGCGACCTCGGCCACGGCGGCCTCGGTGGCCTCCGCGACGGCGGCCTCCGGGTCCTCACCGCGCTCGCGGGCGGCGCGGGCGACCAGGCGCTCGGCGTCCTCGCGGAGCTCGACGGCGCGGCGCTGCACGCGCTCCAGCTGCTTGGTCAGCTCGGCGACCTCGCGCTCGGCCTGCTTGGCCGCGTTGTTCGCGGAGTCGGCCTGCACCTCGGTGAGGGAGCGGGCGCCGGTGATCTCGGCGACCTCCGGGTCGAAGGCGCCGGCACCGCCGACGATGTGGCGCGAGGCGTCGACGCCCGCGTCCTCCATCAGGCGGAAGATCTGACGGCGCTGGTGCGGCAGGGCCAGGGAGACCACGACACCGGAGCGGCCGGCACGGGCGGTACGGCCCGAGCGGTGCAGGTAGTCCTTGTGGTCGCCGGCCGGGTCCACGTTCAGGACCAGGTCGATGCCGTCCACGTGGATGCCGCGGGCCGCGACGTCGGTGGCGACGAGGACGTTGACGTAACCGTCCTTGAAGTCGGCCAGGGTGCGGGTACGCGCGCCCTGGGTCATGCCGCCGTGCAGCGCGTCGGACTTCACGCCCGCGTCGCGCAGCTGCTCGGCGACGCGGTCGGCGCCCAGCTGGGTGCGGACGAAGATGATGGTGCGGCCCTTGCGGGCGGCGATGGCCGCGGTGACCGGGGCCTTGTCCTTCGGCTTCACGACCAGGACGTGGTGGGTCATGGTGGTGACGGCGCCGGCGGACGGGTCCACCTCGTGGGTGATCGGGTCCACCAGGTAGCGCTTGACCAGGCTGTCGATCTCGTTCTCCAGGGTGGCGGAGAAGAGCAGGCGCTGGCCACCGGCCGGAACCTGGTCGAGCAGCTCGGTGACCTCGGGCAGGAAGCCCAGGTCGGCCATCTGGTCGGCCTCGTCGAGGACCGCGATCTTGACCTGCTCCAGGGAGCAGGCGCCGCGGTTGATGATGTCGCGCAGGCGGCCCGGGGTGGCGACGAGGATGTCGACACCGCGCTCCAGGGCGTAGATCTGGTTGCCCATGGAGGTACCGCCGCAGACGACCTTCATCTTCAGGCCGAGCACGTCGCCGTAGGGCTGGAGGGCGTCCGCGACCTGCATCGCGAGCTCACGGGTCGGGGTGAGGATGACGCCGCGGGGCTTCTTCTTCTCGGTGTGGCCGCCCGCCAGGGTGGCGAGGAGCGGCAGACCGAAGGAGAGGGTCTTGCCGGAGCCGGTGCGGCCGCGGCCGAGGATGTCCTTGCCGGCCAGCGCGTCCGGGATGGTCGCGGCCTGGATCGGGAAGGGGGTGGTGACGCCGTTCTGCGCGAGCTTGCGGACGACGCCCTCGGGCAGGCCCAGGTCACCGAAGGTCACGGTGGGCTCGGCGTCGTCGGCCTCGTCGGCCGCGTCGTCGGAGAAGTGGGGGTGGTCACCGGAGGCGTCGGCCTCTACGGTGTCGTTCTGGTCGGCCGTCACGTCGGCCTCGAGGACCTCGACGGTCTCGTTGAGCGCGGTGGCGTCAACGGCGTCGGTCGAGTCGTTCTCGGGCATGACGGCGCGGTCGGAACTGGAAATGGACATGCGAATGCAAAAACCTTCCGGAGTCTCGGCACGCGCCCAAACTCCGTGAATCGCACAAGTGACCGCCTCAATGCGGTCTGCCACGGCAAGGGAGAGTACGCGCCACACGGCGCTCTTCGGGTTCGGCGCCGGGCAATGGGATCAAACGATCTATAACCATACGCACCCTTACCCGCTCCTGGCAACTCCTTCCCCCCTAAACCGCTCCGACCTGCGGTGATTCCTCCGGCTCCGCCTCCGCGGAACCCTCCGCCCGCGCCCCGCCGCCGCTTCCGTCGGCGTCCCCGGCGGCGAGCTCCCGGACGGGGGCGGCCCGCAGACCGGCGGCCTGCGGCTGCGGCTCGGGGGCCGTGGTCGGCTCCGGGAGGCTCGGCTCGGGGGTCGGCTCGACCACCGGCGGCTCGCTGACGGGCGGCTCCGGCGGCGGAGTGGTCTCCCCCGGTCCGCCCGGACCCGCCGAACCGCCCGAGTCCCCGTCGCCCGGCTCGGGCACCACGGGCCCCGGCCCCGTACCGCCCGCACCGCCGCCCGCCGCGCCGCCCGGGGACCCGCCCGGCGGGGTCGAGGGCGAGGGGCCGCCTCCGGGTGCCCCGGCCGCCGCACCCGGGCTGGGCGAGGCACCCGGCCCCCCCTGGGGCGTCCGTACGGGCTTCCCGTCCGGCCCCTTCGAGGGCTCCTCGTCGCCGTGCCGACCGTGCCCGGAGGTGCCGCCGGAGGCACCCTGCTCCGCCGCGGCGCCGCCCGCCTGACCGGCCACCTCGCCCCGCTCCCCCGCCGAACGGGACGGGGCGGGTTTGGCGGCATCGTCGGTGACGCTCATACAGCCCGCGGAGGCCGCCACCGCGAGGGCGGTGACGGCCAGTCGGACGGCGGACGGGAACGGGCGCACGAGGGCACCTCCGGAACGGGGCGTGGTTCGCGTTGGGCGGGTCAATGTGCCCAACTCCCTTTGCCCCGTTAGGGACACGCCTCCACTGACACCACCTGTCCTCGAACAACCCCGCGCACATCCGTACGGACCCGCACCCGGCCCCGGGACCTCGCCCGCCGCACGGGTCGCACGACCCCCGGAAGGCCCCTCGGCTCCCGGGAAACCGCTCAGCCGCCGGCCAGTCCTTGGGCCACCCGCAGGCCCAGGAACACCGCGCCCAGTCCCGCGAGCACCGAGGCGGTCACGTTCGCCGCCGCCAGGAACCGGCGACCGCCCTCGGCCAGCCGCAGGGTCTCGTAGGAGAAGGTCGAGTACGTGGTCAGGGCCCCGCAGAGCCCCGTGCCGACCAGCGCCCGCCATCCCGGGGAGCCGCCGTGGGCCAGGAGCAGCCCGGAGAGGAGCCCGAGGAGCAGCGAGCCCGCCGCGTTCACGGTGAAGGTCCCCCAGGGGAAGGCGTCCGCGTGCCGGCGGGCCACCGCGCGGTCCGTGAGGTAGCGCAGCGGGGCGCCGATCGCCGCCCCCACCGCCACGAGCAGCCAGTTCACCGCGCACCGCCCGCGCGCACGGCCCCGGTGGCCGGACCGTCGGGGCTCCGGCCGAGGAGCCGCCGGGTCAGCGAGGCCGCCGCCCACACCGCCCCGAGGGCGCCGAGCAGCGTCCCGCCCACGTAGGCCAGGGCCGTCCCGGCCTCGCCGCGCTCCAGCAGCTCCGCACCCTCCAGGGCGTAGGCCGAGAAGGTGGTGAACCCGCCCAGTACCCCGGTGCCCAGGAAGGGCCGCAGCAGCGGGTGCGAGACCCGGCCGCCCTCGGCCACCAGCGGCATCAGCACCCCGATGAAGGCGCAGCCGAGCAGGTTGACCCCGAAGGTCGTCCACGGGAAGCCGCCGGGCGCCACCGGCCACAGCTGTCCGGCCGCGTGGCGGGACAGCGCGCCCAGCACACCACCCGCCGACACCACGGCGAGCACCCGCCCCTGCACGGGCTCGGGCCGGGGCGAGGGTGCGGACTCCGGCGGTGGGGGCGGGGAGGTCGGTGGGATCGGGGAGGTCATCCGTAGCCCAGGGCGTGCAGCCGGTCGTCGTCGATCCCGAAGTGGTGGGCGATCTCGTGGACGACGGTGATCTCCGTCTCCGCGACCACGTCCTCACGGGTGTCGCACATCCGCAAGGTCGGATTGCGGTAGATGGTGATGCGGTCCGGCAGCACCCCGGCGTACCACTCCCCGCGGTCCGTCAGCGGGGTCCCCTCGTACAGGCCGAGCAGTTCCGGGTCGTCGGCCGGCGGCTCGTCCTCGACGAACACGGCGACGTTGTCCATCAACCGCGTCAGCTCGGGCGGGATCCGGTCCAGGGCCTCGGCCACCAGCTCCTCGAACGCCTCGCGCGTCATCTCCAGCACCCGGCCATTCTCCCCCCGCCGGGAACCGTTTTGGCGATAGCCCGGGGGATCCCATATGCTTCTCACGTCCCCGGCGCACTGAGAAGTGCGCAGGTAGGTTCTAGCCCTCATCGTCTAGTGGCCTAGGACGCCGCCCTTTCAAGGCGGTAGCACGGGTTCGAATCCCGTTGGGGGTACGCACAACCGTATGGAAGCGATTCCATACGTACGAGGTCCTGTGGAGCAGTTGGTTAGCTCGCCACCCTGTCAAGGTGGAGGTCGCGGGTTCAAGTCCCGTCAGGATCGCTGGAACCGGAAACGGTTCCGATCCCTCGTTCTTCGGACGAGGGGGCGGCTGGGTAGCTCAGTTGGTACGAGCGATCGCCTGAAAAGCGATAGGTCGCCGGTTCGACCCCGGCCCCAGCCACATCCGGGACGTGGCCGCGAAGAGCATGTACGGGGCGTTCGGGGTGCCGGTGGCCCTGCTGCTGTGGATCAACCTGACGGCGAAACTGCTGCTC
>NZ_JBEOSD010000096.1:0-30838 GCF_040302735.1 Streptomyces sp. NPDC097619
GTTGACCGTGGCGATCGAGAGGATCAGGGCGGCGAGCTGCTGCTCGTCGTAGTGCTTCGCGGCCTGCTCATGACGAGTTCACTGCACGAGCCGGGCCGCGTCGGCGCCGGAGCGACCACCGAGGTGGAGCCCTCCCTGATCGGCCGGGTGCGGATGTCGTACGCCCCCGACCCGGACGGCGACCCGGATCCCGGCGAGATCGTGTGGACCTGGGTGCCCTACGAGGAGGGGGACGGGCGGGGGAAGGACCGGCCCGTGCTCGTCGTGGCGCGGGAGCCCGGCGGGACCCTGCTGGCGGTGCAGCTGTCCAGCCGGCGCCACGACCACGACCGGGAGTGGGTGGCGATCGGCACCGGGCCCTGGGACGCGGCCGGACGGGAGTCCTGGGTGGACCTGGACCGGGTGCTGCGGATCAGTGAGGCGGGGATGCGCCGGGAGGCCTGCGCGCTGGACCGCGGGCGCTTCGCGCTGATCGCGGGGCGGCTGCGGGAGCGGTACGGCTGGAGCTGAGCGGCAGGGCTCCGGTAGGGGAGCGTCACAGCATACCGTGACATGTCACATTGCAATGTGACCCATCAGTCACGGCCCCTCACCCGGAAGGCCCAGGACCCCTCCACAGTTTTCACACGGATCGTTCAGATTGATCCGAGATGTTCTGATTTGAGCCATTTCATCCGCTTCGGCCGGACCCCTCGGCCCTCCGGGACGCCGGGGCGCACGGCCCCCGTCGGAGGTCGGCTCCCCCACGTCCTCCTGCAGGGATACCCCTGCCCGGTCATCGCCCGGTCATCCTCGGGAAGCCGGCGCACCGGGCCCACCCGGGGCCCCAGGAGGCCCCGTTGGCGCAAAGGAAACCTTGCGGGGAGCCCCGGCCCGGGATTGGCTGTGTCGGTCAACGCACCGACGGAAGGACCCGGCCATGCCGCAGGACGCCATGGGTGACCGTCTGCGCGCCGTCACCGAGGCCGAGATCGAAGCGCTGGTCCGCGGCATCTGCTTCAAGACCGGCCCGCCCCGATGTACCGGCGCGGAACTCGAATGGCTCGTGTACGACAGCACGGATCCCCGGCTCCCCGTGGACCCCGGGCGCCTCGCGGCCGCCCACGCCGCGGCCGCCGCCCTCGACCTCCGCTCCCGACTCACCGTGGAGCCCGGTGGCCAGCTGGAACTCAGCTCGGAGCCCGCCGGCTCCCTCACGGAATGCGTGGACGGCCTCGACGCCGACCTGGTCGCCGTCCGCGCCGCACTGGCCCCCCTCGGACTCGAACTCCGCGGCCTCGGCCTCGACCCCCGCCGGCCGGAACCGCCCCGCGTGCTCAAGCGGCCCCGGTACGAAGCGATGGAACGTTACTTCGACCGCACCGGCCCCGCGGGCCGGGCCATGATGCGGGCCTCCGCCTCCGTGCAGGTCTGCCTCGACGCCGGCTACCAGGAGCCCGGACCCCTGGGCCTCGGCCGCCGCTGGGTCCTCGCCCACCTCCTCGGCGCCGTGCTCGTCTCCGCCTTCGCCCACTCCCCCGCCACCCGCGGGCCCTACGCCGGATGGAAGTCCGCCCGGCAGGGCGTCTGGGCCGACATCGACCGGCACCGCTCGGTGGCCCCGCCCCTGGAGGCCGCCCCCCGGGCCGGCTGGGCGCGGATGGCACTGGACGCCGAGGTGATGTGCGTCCGCGGCGCCGACGAGGACTCCTGGGCCGCGCCCACCGGGCTCACCTTCCGGGAATGGGTCCGCACCGGCGAGCCCCGCCCCCCGACCCGCGAGGACCTGGACTACCACCTCACCACGCTCTTCCCACCGGTCCGCCCCCGCGGCCACCTGGAACTCCGCATGATCGACGCGCAGCCCGGGACCGACGGGTGGCTGGTGCCGGTGGCGGTCACCGCGGCCCTCTTCGACGACCCGGAAGCCGCCGAGACGGCCTACCGGGCCGTCAAGGGACTCGCCGACCGCACCGCGGCCGGCCCCGCGCCCCGCAACGCGCTCTGGCGCGCCGCCGCCCGGCACGGGCCCGCCGATCCGGAGCTGCGCACGGCCGCCGCCGCCTGCTTCGCGGCGGCCGGCGAGGCCCTTCCCCGGCTCGGAGCCTCCGACCGGATCCGGGCCGCCGTCGCCGCGTTCGAGGACCGGTACGTCCGTCGCGGTCGCTGCCCCGCCGACGACCGGTACGAGGAGTACGCCGCGGAGGCAGGCACCGCCGCGCCGGCCGACGGGCGCGCGGTCGCCCGGTCCCGCGCCGGCCGGCCGGGCGCGCGCACCGGCACCCCCACCACCGACAGCCACGAGGGAAGAGGACCGGCGCTGTGACCGAGACCCCGCGGGACCCGAGCGACCTTCGCGAGCGCGCCGTGACCGCGCTGACCACGGCCCGCGCCCGCACCGCCGGGCTCACCGAGACCGTCGACGACCCGGACCTGACCGCCCAGCACTCCCCGCTGATGTCCCCCCTGGTCTGGGACCTCGCGCACATCGGGAACATGGAGGAGCTGTGGCTGCTCCGCAACGTCGGCGGCCGCGAACCCATGCACCCCGAGATCGACCCGCTGTACGACGCCTTCGAGCACCCCCGGGCCGAGCGGCCGAAACTGCCCCTGCTGCCGCCCGACGAGGCCCGCCGCTACACCGCCGAGGTCCGCGGCCGGGTCCTCGACCTGCTGGAGCGGACCCCCTTCGAGGGCACGGACCTGCTCGCCGACGGTTACGTGTTCGGCATGATCGCCCAGCACGAGCAGCAGCACGACGAGACCATGCTGATCACCCACCAGCTGCGGCGCGGCGCCCCCGTCCTCACCGCCCCGGACCCGGCGCCACCGGCCGGCCCTCCGGTGTCGGACGGGGAAGTCCTGGTGCCCGGCGGACCGTTCACCATGGGCACGTCCGCCGAGCCCTGGTCCCTGGACAACGAACGCCCCGCGCACGAACGGGACCTGGCCCCCTTCTGGTTGGACACCGTGCCCGTCACCAACGGCGCCTACCAGCGGTTCATCGAGGACGGCGGCTACCGGGAGCGCCGGTGGTGGGCCCCGGAGGGCTGGGAGCAGATCGGCCGGCACGGCATCGGCGCGCCGCTCTTCTGGCGGCGGGAGGCCGGACAGTGGCTGCGCCGCCGGTTCGGGGTGACGGAACCGGTGCCGGCCGAGGAGCCGGTGCTGCACGTCAGTTGGTACGAGGCCGACGCGTACGCCCGGTGGGCCGGGCGGCGGCTGCCCACGGAGGCCGAGTGGGAGAAAGCGGCCCGGCACGATCCGGTGACGGGCCGCTCCCGCAGGTATCCGTGGGGGGACGAGGACCCGGGCCCCGAGCACGCCAACCTGGGCCAGCGTCACCTGCGGCCGGCCCCGGCGGGCAGCTACCCGAAGGGGGCCTCCCCGCTGGGGGTGCGCCAGCTGATCGGGGACGTGTGGGAGTGGACGGCGAGCGACTTCGACCCGTACCCGGGCTTCCGCGCCTTCCCGTACAAGGAGTACTCGGAGGTGTTCTTCGGTCCGGCGCACAAGGTGCTGCGGGGCGGTTCCTTCGCGGTGGACCAGGTGGCCTGCCGGGGCACCTTCCGCAACTGGGACCTGCCGGTGCGCCGGCAGATCTTCTCCGGCTTCCGTACCGCCCGGGACGTCTGATGTGCCGTCACCTCGCCTATCTCGGTCCGGAGGTGCCGCTGGGGCGTCTGCTCGCGGAGCCGGAGCACGGGCTCGTGCGGCAGTCCTGGGCCCCGCGGCGGCAGCGGCACGGCACGGTGAACGCCGATGGCTTCGGCGTGGGGTGGTACGCCGCCGACGATCCGGTGCCCGCCCGGTACCGGCGGGCGGTGCCGATCTGGGGGGACGCCGGCTTCGCGGACCTGGCCCGGGTGGTGCGCAGCGGCGCGGTGGTGGCCGCCGTGCGGTCGGCGACGTTGCCGGGTGCCGACGGGGAGGCGGCGGCGGCGCCGTTCGCCGACGGGCCGTGGTTGTTCAGCCACAACGGTGCGGTGCCCGGCTGGCCGGAGTCGGTGGCGCCGCTCGCGGGCGGGCTGGCGCCGGGTGCGCTGCTGCGGCTCGCGGCCGGTACGGATTCCGCGCTGGTGTGGGCCCTGGTGCTGGCGCGGTTGCGGGCCGGGGACGATCCGGGGAGCGCGCTGGCGGAGCCGGTGCGGGAGGTGGCCGGGGTCGTTCCGGGCTCCCGGTTGAACCTGCTGTTGACGGACGGCCGCGCGATCCACGCGACGGCCTGGGGGGACTCCCTCTGGTACCTGGCCGATCGGACGGCCGGGCGGACGGTGGTCGCCTCCGAACCCTATGACGACGATCCGCGCTGGTCCGAGGTCCCGGACCGGACGCTGTTGACCGCCACCCGGACCGAACTGTCCCTCACCCCGCTCAAGGAGCCGACGCCGTGAGCCGTTTCCAGCTGACCCGTACCCTCGACGAGCACTCCGCGGAGGAGGCGCTGCGGGCCGACGTCCTGCAGGGGCTGTCGGCGCGGCCCAAGGTGCTGCCGCCGAAATGGTTCTACGACACCCGCGGCAGCGAGCTGTTCGAGGAGATCACGCGGCTGCCGGAGTACTACCCGACGCGGGCCGAGCGGGAGATCCTGCTGGCGCGGGCCGCGGAGATCGCCGCGGTGAGCGGGGCGCGGACGTTGGTGGAGTTGGGGTCCGGTTCCTCGGACAAGACCCGGCACCTGATCGCGGCGATGCCGGAGCTGGAGCTGTACGTGCCGGTGGACGTGAGCGCGAGCGCCCTGGAGGGGGCGGCGGCGGTGCTGTTGGCAGAGCATCCAAAGCTGCGGGTGCACGCGATGATCGCGGACTTCACGCGTCCGTTGCCGCTGCCGGAGTCGGCGGGTCCGCGGTTGGTGCTGTTCCTGGGCGGGACGATCGGGAACCTGTTGCCCGGGGAGCGGGCGGAGTTCCTGCGGTCGGTGCGGTCGGTGCTGTCGCCGGGTGACGCGTTGCTGCTGGGGACGGACCTGGTCAAGGACGAGTCGGTGCTCGTGGCGGCGTACGACGACGCGCAGGGGGTGACGGCGGAGTTCAACCGGAACGTGCTGGCGGTCATCGACCGGGAGTTGGGGGCCGACTTCCACGCCGGGGACTTCGAGCACGTGGCGGTGTGGAACCGGCGGGAGGAGTGGATCGAGATGCGGTTGCGGGCCCGCCACGAGCTCACCGTGAAGATCCGGGAGCTGGACCTCGCGGTGGAGTTCGCGGCGGGTGAGGAGATCCGTACGGAGGTGTCGGCGAAGTTCCGTCAGGAGGGGGTCCGGGCCGAGCTGGCGGCGGCGGGGCTGGAGCTGACGCGGTGGTGGACGGACGAGCAGGGGCGGTTCGCGTTGTCCCTGGCGACGGCGACGGCGGACTGAGCGGCCCGCGCGAGGGCCTTGCGGTCGGGGTGGCGGCCCGCCGGGATCCGGGGCAGCAGGCGGATCTCGGCGGTGACGCCGCGGGCGCGGGCGATCCGCCAGAGCGAGGCGGTGAGGGGGTCCTCGCCGACGAAGGCGGGGGCGGTGGCGAGGCCGCCGCCGTCCAGCCGGTAGGCGAGGTGGACGGGCTGGACGGGTACGGCGGCGTCGAGGGCGGCCTGGAAGGCGGCCGGGCGGAAGGGTCCGGCGGCCCGTCCGCACCAGGTGCTGCCCTCGGGGTAGACGACGACGCGGGAGCCCGCGCGGAGGGCCCGCGCGAGGGTGGCGACGGTGCCGGGCAGGGCGCGGAGCCGGTCGCGGTCGATGAAGAGGGTGCCGGCGCGGGCGGCGAGGGGGCCGAGGACGGGCCAGCGGCCGACCTCGCCCTTGGCGAGCATCCGGCCGGGCAGGACGGCGGCGACGAGGGGCACGTCGAGCCAGGAGATGTGGTTGGCGACGACGAGCCGGCCGCCGTCGGGGCCGGGGCTGCCGTGGACGCGGATCCGGAGTCCGAGGGTCCGCAGTAGGGCGGTGCACCACAGGCGCACGAGGCGGGTGCGGGTGCGGGGGGCGAGGAGGCGGACGGGGGCGGCCGCGGCGAGTCCGAGGAGGACGGCGGCGGCGAGGGCGGTGAGCCGCAGGAGCGCGAGCGGGAGGGGGGCGGTGCGGCCCTCGTGGACGGCGCAGGCGCCCGGGGTGCAGGGCGGCACGGTCAGCCAGGGGTTCATGCCGCGGGGGCGAGCGAGCGGAAGTGGCGCAGGTACCGGGGGTCGGTGTTGCGCAGGGACAGCAGGACGTAGAGGTCGGCGACGCCGAATTCGGGGTCGTGGGCCGGTTCTCCGCAGACCCAGGCGCCGAGGCGGAGGTACCCGCGCAGGAGGGCGGGCAGCGGGGTGCGGGGCGGGCGGGCGACGCCCTCGTGGTTCCAGGGGCGGTGCGGGGTGACGCGGTACTGCTCGGGGGCGAGGTGGCGGGCGAGGACGGTGTCGCGGGTGGCGGCGGCGAGGGTGCCACCGTCGCCGAGGGGGATGGAGCAGCAGCCGGCGAGCCAGGTGTGTCCGGTGCGGTCCATGTAGTGGGCGAGTCCGGCCCAGATGAGGGCGATGACGGCGCCGTTGCGGTGGTCGGGGTGGACGCAGGAGCGACCGACCTCGACGAGGCCGGGGCGGACGGGGTCGAGGCGGGAGAGGTCGAACTCGCCGTCGGAGTAGAGGCGGCCGGCGACGGCGGCCCGTTCGGGCGGCAGCAGGCGGTAGGTGCCGACGACCTCGCCGGTGTCCTGGGCGAGGACGAGGAGGTGGTCGCAGTAGGCGTCGAAGGCGTCGGCGTCGATCCCGGGCTCGGGGCCGTCGAGGCGGGCGCCGAACTCCTCGGCGAAGACGCGGTGGCGGAGCCGCTGGGCGGCGCGCACCTCGGTCTCGTCGCGGGCGAGGCGGACGGTGTAGGCGGGGGTGTCGGGGGTCGCGGGGACGGCGGCGGGGGCCGGTCCGCGGCGGCGGGTTCGGGGGGCGGGGACGGGGGCGGGCGTGAGGGGCGCGATGCTCATGGCGGCTCCTGGTCCGGGCGCGGTGGCCGGATCCGCTGGGGTGCGGCCCGGCCCTCTACTTGTTCCGTGACCGGCTGGAATCGACATGACGGCCCAGGGGACCGGGGATGTGGGAATGCCGAACGACGGGTTCGGGCCCGTCGGAGGGCGGGGTGCGGGGATGCGGCGGCGGGCGGGGCCGGGAGCGCGGTCGCCGGGCGGGGCGCTCCGGGCGGGCCTCCGGTCCGGAGCGCGGAAGGGGCCCGTGCCGGGTGCCGGGCGGGTCGGCCCGGCCCGGTACGGGCCCCTTGGTGCGCGGTGCCGCGGCGGCCGTGCGGGACGACTGCCGGGGTGGGACTCAGCGGTCGGAGCTGAGGACCTTGGTGATGGTGGCGGAGGCGGACTTGGCGGCCTCGCGGGGGTCCTGTCCGAGGAGGACGGCGGTCATGTAGGGCTTGATGGGGTTCTTGGCCTCGACCTCGGCCCAGCGGGCGGACTTGGGGGTGGCCCGGCCCTGGGTGGCGCCCTCGGCCATGGCGGTGGCGCCGGGGTTGCCCTTGAGCACGTGGGCGTAGGCCGGCTTGTTGGGCACGTAGCTCATCTCGGTGGCGAGGGCGGTCTGCCACTTCTCGCTGACGAGGGCGGAGATGACGGCGACGGCGGCGCGGCGGTCGTCGGTGTTGCTCGGGATGATCAGGTCGGAGCCGCCGGTGAAGACGGCGCCGGGCTTGTCGGCGGTCTTGCCGGGGACGGGGAAGAAGCCGAGGCGGCCCTTGAGGCCGGGATTGGCGGCCTCGATCTGGGCGGCCTGGCCGGGGGTGCCGATGATCTGGGCGACGCGGCCCTGGGCGAACACCTCGGCCTGCGGGGGCGTCTCCTCGTCGGCGTCCTTGGGGCCGTTGCCGAGGCCCTGGAGCTCCTTGTAGAAGTCCATGCCCTTGAGGGCGGCCGGGGAGTCGAGGGCGCCGTTCCACTGGCCGGCGCCTTCCACGGCCAGTTCCCCGCCCTCGTCCCAGACGAATCCGGCGAGGACGTACCAGTTCTGGCCGGGGAGGTAGATGCCCTGGCGGCCGTCCTCGTTGAGCTTCTCGGTGTCGGCGAGCCAGGCGGCGCGGGTCTTGGGTATCTCCTTGATGCCCGCGTCGCGGAAGAGGTCCTTGTTGTAGATGACCACGCGGTTGGCGGCGTACCAGGGGACGCCGTACTGGGCGCCGTTGATGCTGCCGGGCTCGGCGAGGCCCTTGAGCCAGTCCTTGCCGCCCCAGTCGCGCAGGCCCTCCAGGGTGAGCTCGCTGAGGCCCTCGGTCTCGGCGTACTGGGCGACCTGGGTGTTGCCGACCTCGATGACGTCGGCCGAATCCTTGCCTTCGAGGACACCGTTGACCTTGTCCACGATGCCGGTCCACTCCTGGATCCTGATCTCCAGGTCGATGTCCTCGTGCTCCTTCTCGAAGCTCTCGGTGAAGGACTTGATGAAGCCGTCGGAGGCGCTGCCCTTCATCAGCCAGACGGTGACCGTCTTGCTGCCGCCGCCCGAACCGGGGAGCGCGCCGCAGGCCGTCAGGGCCGTCGCCGCCATGATGGCTGTGGGGATGGCAAGGAAGCGCATCTTCACGAATGTCACCTTCTGGGTTGATCGCAGATGGCTTGAAATTGGCATGGACCAATGACCCGGTCAAGGGGTGAAGGGCAGGTTTTCTTCACAGAAACACCACGTGACACCCCCACAACACCGGGCATTCTGGGCTTACCGCGCATCCGGCACCGTGTTTTCGCAGGCGATTTCTGTCACACGACCGGAACCAGAGCTACCGCTCGGCTTCCGATCGACCCCCAGGACCCGGCCGCCGCACCCGTCCGGGGGCACTCCGGCCCCGCGCCACCGCGTCCGCTCGCGGTCCGGTCCCGGGTGCGGCACGGTGGAGACGAGCCCTGCCGTCCCCCGCCGCCGCGCGCGGAACCGACCCTGGAGCGTCCCCATGACGAACCACACCTACCGCGTCACCGAGATCGTCGGAACCTCCGTGGAGGGAACGGATCAAGCCATCCGCAACGGGATCGAGCGCGCCGCGCAGACCCTGCGCAACCTGGACTGGTTCGAGGTCACCCAGGTCCGCGGGCACATCGAGGACGGCCGCGTCGCCCACTACCAGGTCGGGCTGAAGGTCGGCTTCCGCCTCGACGACGAGGGCTGAGGAGCGGCGCGGGCGGGGCCGGGGTCCGCCCGGACCCCGGCCCCTCACCACCCCGCGACGCCCCCACCGCCCCGCTCAGGTCCGGCCCTCGGTCTGCTGGGCGCGGCGCAGCTCCGCCGAGGACGGGCCCCAGTCGGCCCGGACCACGGCGAACCCGGCCTCCCGGGCCGCCGCGCAGACGAGTTCGTCGTCGTCCACGAGCATCCGCACCTCCCGGCCCCGGGAGATCCGCCGCAGCACCTCCAGCTTGGTGACGCGGGCCGGGCGGCGGTCGCGGTCCCCGCGCATCCACAGCTTCCCCTCGGGGAGGCCCTGCGCGGCCAGCCAGGCCGCGGTGTCGGCGCGGCAGCGCTCCGGACGCCCCGTCAGGTAGACCACCTCGCAGTCCGCGCCGCTCTCCACCGCCAGCCGGACCCCCCGCTCCAGCGGCGGGTCCGCGGGGGCGGCGGCGAAGAAGCCGACCCAGTCCCGCGGCCTGCGCTCCAGGAAGCGCTGCCGGTGGGCGGTGTCCGCGAGGGTGCCGTCCAGGTCGAAGACGGCCAGTGGCCGCCCGCTCTCGTTCCGATCGCTCATGTCGGCCACCCTAGGCGCGGACACGGACACCGGCCGGGCGACGGAGGCGGGCCGGGCTCCGGGGCTCAGCGGCCGGCGCGGGTGAGGCCCTGGGCCGCGGCGCCCCGGGAGAGGACGGCCCGGGCCACCCGCTCGTCGACCGCCGCGTACTCCCCCGTGCGGTCCCCGGGGGTCTCGCAGGAGGTGCACACCACGCGGAAGGGCGGGCCCATGTCCGAGTACTGGGTGAGGAATTCGGCTCGGGAGACCGTCCAGCGGCCGGGGTGGTCCCGGTCCGGGGCGAAGGTGAACCGGGGTACCGAGGATTCGTTTCCGCGCCGCTTTTCCGGCGGCACGAAGCTGGCCACCTGGTCGCCCATGCCGTAGACCACCCAGGTGCCGTTGACCTTCTCGTAGGGCTGGGGGACGTGGTTGTGGGTGCCGATGACGAGGTCGATGTCGGGCAGGCCGGCGGTACGGGCGGCGGTCACCTTCCGCGCCAGTTCCAGCTGGTCCGCGTCGGGTTCGGTCTGCCACTCGGTGCCCCAGTGCACGCTGAGCAGCACCACCTGGGCGCCGGCGCGGCGGGCCGCCCGGGCGTCGGCGACGATCCGGTCGGCGTCGATGAGGTTCACCGCCCAGGGCTTGCCCTCGGGTAGGGGTATGCCGTTGGTGCCGTAGGTGTAGGACAGTTGGGCGATCCGGGCGCCGCCCGCCCGGTACCAGGCCGGGGTGGTCGCCTCCTGCGGGGTGCGGGCGGAGCCGGTGTGCGCGAGGCCCGCCCGGTCCAGCCCGTCCAGGGTGCGGACCAGGCCCTCCCAGCCGGCGTCCAGGGTGTGGTTGGAGGCCGTGGAGCAGCCCTCGTAGCCGGTGGCGCGGAGGGCGTCGGCGAGCTGGTGGGGGGCCTTGAAGGTGGGGTAGCCGGTGTAGGGGCCGCCGGGGGCGCCGTACGGGATCTCGTGGTGGCAGATCGCCAGGTCGGCGGCGCTGACCACGGGCTCGATCCCGGCGAGGATCCGACGGAACTCGTGGCTCTCGACGGCCCCTTGACCGGTTCCGGCGTCCTGGGCGGCCTGCCGGATGATGGAGGGGTACGGGATGATGTCGCCGGTCGCGACCAGTGTGAAGGGCCGGTGCGCGGGGTCCGGCGTCGGGTTTCCCGGGGTCCTCGGGGCGGGGGTGGTGCCGCGGGGACCGAGGCGTTGTTCCGTGTCCCCGCCGCTCCCGTCGGGGAGCAGCCACAGGCCCGCCCCGACGAGGGCGAGGGCCGCGGCCCCGGCCGCCGCGACCGTGGCCGCCTTCCGTCGGGTCGGGGTCTTCCGTGCCCCGTCCTCCGCGCGTGCCCCGTCCTCCGTGCGTGCCCCGTCCTCCGCGCCCGTGCCGTGTTCGTGTCCCGTCATCGTGCTCCCCCTCGGTTCCCCGCCCCGGGCCGCGGTCACCCCGTGGTGCCGGGTGCCGGGGCGACCGGTCCCACTGTCGCACGCGTGCGCGAACCGTCCCCCGGCAGGTGACGGCCCTGCCGGGGGACGGGGTGCGGCCGGGCCGGGTCAGGGCCGGTGGGTGACGTCCAGTTCGGCGACGGAGGTCCACGGGTTGCCGTCGACCTCGCTCGTGGCGCGGAGCCTCAGGTAGCGGGCGTCGCGCGGGGCGAAGGCCACCCGCTGTCGGGCGGCGGTGTCGGGGAAAGTGCCCGAGGCGGCGGGGGCGCCCCAGGTGGTGCCGTCGGTGGAGGTGTACACCTCGTAGCCGGCGACGCGGCCGTTGCTCTGGTCCTGGCGGGGCAGGTACAGCAGCCCGCTGACCCGGTGGGAGGCCCCCAGGTCGAGGGTGAGCTCGTGGGGCGGCGGGGTGGCCGGGGCGGACCAGCGGGTGTGCCAGAACGTCGCCGGGTCCCCGTCGAGGGCGCGGCCGGCGCGGCCGTCCTCCAGGGTGGTCTCCTCACTGTCCACGGACCGCACGGTGATCGAGGACCGCGGGATCACCGGGTCGGCGCCCTGGCCGGGGCCGAGGTCGTCGACCACGAGGTCGTCGAGGACCAGGTCGGCCTGGTCTCGGGAACCCTCGGGGGTGACCTTCCGGATGCCGATCCAGGCGTCCGGTCCCGCGGTGAAGGTGGTGGTGAAGGAGGTGGGGGTGCGGGCCTGGCCGAGCGGGGTGAGGGCCTCGGTGGTCCCCGATCCGGTGACGAAGCGGTACTCGTCGCCGTAGGCCGCGGCGTAGCGCAGGGAGACGCGGTAGCTGCGGCCCTGTGTGAGGCGGAGGGTCTGCGGGAGGGTGCGGTGGACGAGGCCGGGCCGCTCCTCGTGGGACTTCAGGGAGTGCCGGCCGCCGATCACGTCGTCGATGAGCTTCCCCTGCCATCCGGCCTGGGTGTAGGGGGCGTTGAGGCCGGAGACGTGGGTGCGCGGGTCGGTGGCGGGGCCGCCGGCGCCGCCGGGCACGAAGGGCCCCCAGCCGGGGTCGGGGCCCTCGAAGTCCTCGGTGAGGTACCGGCCGGTGCCGGGCGGGCGGACGGAGGGGGTGACGCGGACGTCGTCGAAGGTGACGGTGCCGGAGCCGGCCGCCGCGGACAGGGCGAGGGTGGCGGTGGAGCCGCCGGCGGGCACCTCGAAGAGCACCTTCATGCGCTGCATGCGGCTGCCGTTCTTCTCGCTGCCGCCGAGGGAGTCGACGAGGGGTGAGGAGTCGGCGTACACGGAGGCGGGGGTGCCGCCCGCGGGGGTGACGGTGAGGGTGGCCCTCCGGCCGGTGGGGGTGGCGACCCACACGGAGGCGGCGTGGGTGCCGGGGGCGAGTCCGGTCATGGTCTGCGCGACGGTGGGGGCGGTGCCGGGGCCCGCGGTGAGCTCCTGTTGGCCGAGGGCGTTGCGGACCACGGTGGCGCCGGTGCCGGTGACCGTCCAGGCGGCGAGGTTCCCCGAGGTGAAGCCGGGGTCCCGGAGCGGGGTGCCCTCGCCCCAGCGGGGGTCGGGGCCGGCGGGGGCGGACCCGTCGTAGAGGACGTACGGGGTGGCGGGGGCCGCGTCGAGGGTGATCCGACCGCCGGTGACCACGGGATCGGACACGGGGACCCGGCCGGTGTCGGTGAGCCGGTACAGCTTCGGGGCGGTCCAGCCGGGCGGCAGGGTCCACGTGGTGGTGCCGCCGGCGGCGTTGTAGTGGTAGAGCTTCCCGGCGCGGGGCAGCAGGTAGGCGCCGCCGTCGAGGACGGTGCGGCCGTCGCTGGTGATCCGCCGGTCGGTGCCCGCGCGGGTGACCGTGGTGCCGTCGGCGAGGGTGACGGCGTCCGTCGTCCACTTCACGATCGGGGACCGCTGGAGGTACTTGGTCGGCAGGTTCACCGCGAAGGTGGTGCGGAGGAAGGCGGGGAAGTCCTTCTTGCCCTGCCAGCCCTCGTAGGCGGTCAGTTCGGCGCCGCCGAGCAGCGGGTGGCGGGCGAGCCAGGCGTCCTTGGCGTGGTTGTCGACGAAGCGGGCGATGGTGGAGTTGACGCCCTTGTGGTCGCTGCCCCCATAGTCCACGTCGGCGGCCCAGTGGTGCCACAGCGACTGGTCGGTGAGGGAGTCGGGGAACTCGGTGGCGACCTGGAGGCCGAGCCCGCCGATCTCCCGGGTCAGCCTGCGGGAGACGTAGCCGTCGCCGTACCAGACGTCCACGTACAGGAAGTCCAGTCCGGGGGCGGCGGCCTTGAGCGCGCGGAGCCGGTCGAGGCGGTCCCCGGACTGTCCGTCCTCGCGGGTGTCCACGTGGTACGACTGGTCGAGCCAGTCCCAGCCGAGGGTGCCGGTGTGCTTGCTCGGGTCGAAGGTCGCCGACACCGGGTACTCCTCGGTGGCGTTGACGTGCACCCCGAAGTCGGCGTTCCAGGCGTGTCCGGCGGTGGTGAGGGCGTTGAGGGCGGCGGCGCCGCCGAGCTTCGTCCCGATGTCGCGGTAGTCCATGTGCGCGGAGTCGTGGCCCTCGGAGGCGTAGCCCTTGAGGAGGACGAACTGGCCCAGCCCGTCGGTGGCGAGGGCCACCCGCTTGGTCTCGTCGAGGGTCTGCGCGAAGGGGTGGGTGGCCTGGGAGGCGAAGTTGAAGGGGACCCGCTGCACGACCCGGTCGGCGGTGTCCTGCCATCCGGTGGGGGCGGGGCGGATCTCGCGGTAGGCGACGGCGGCGTCCTGCCAGTCGGCGGTGCCGTCGCCGTTGCGGTCGCCGGTGATCGCCACCCGGGCGTACGGGAGGGGTTCGGTGTCGGTGTCCGCGGCGCCCTCGGCCCGGTGGAGCCAGGTGCCGCTCCAGAGTCCGGCCCGGCGGTGGCCGCCCCGGTCGGTGACCTGGCGGTTGATCCGACCGTTCTCGCGGGCGGTGCCGCCGGCGGGCCGGTCCGGGTAGGCGTTGGTGTCCAGGGCCGCGGCGAGCCCACCGCCGCTGAGGAGCCCGAGCATCACCGTGCCGGGGGCCGGGTCCACCGGGGTGGTGCCGGTGAGGGCGGTGAAGGTGTCCCCGGTGCCGGTGGTGGCGGTGTGCATGCGGGTGGTGGCCAGGGCGGCGCCGGCGCGGTCGGAGCGGACGCTGACGAGGTGGTGGTCGGGCACCGCGAGGGTGCGCACCCGCAGGGCCGGGGTGTCCTCGATCGCGGTGACGCGGAACTCCAGTACGGAGCCGGTCACGGAGAGCCGGGCCCGGACGGTGACCCCGGAGAAGGTCATCGTGTAGTCGACGCGGTCGGCGGCGGCGACGGAGCCGACGGCCGGGGTGCGGGGGATGCCGTTGACGAGGAGGGTGCCGAGCGGGTCCTCGTTGCCGTCCAGGGTGCGACCGGTGGCGCGCTGGGTGTAGCCGAGGACGCGGGGGAAGTCGGGGTCCACGCGGACCGAGAGCTCCGCCGAGGTCAGGGTGACGGGGGCGGCGGCGTCCGCGGTGGCGGGGGCGGGCGGGGCGAGGGCGAGGAGGGCTGCGGCCGTGAGGGCCGCGGTGGCCGCCGCGGCCCTTCGTGGGGTGGGCATGGGGTCTCCGTCCTGGTCGGCGCGGGTGGCGGACCCGGGCGGCGCGGGACCGGCCGGGGCAGGTGCGCGGCCCGCCCGGGTCCGCCTTCGGCGAGCCAGCCTGCTCCCCCGGATCGGGCCGGGCCCATGGACAAACCCTCCGGTGGTCATGGATTTATCGGTGCCGGCCCCGGATCCGCTCGGGCGGGCGGCGGGGGCGGTTCCAGGCGGGCGATCGACCCGGGCCGGGCTCCGGGCGGGGCTCCGGGCCCGGCGTGCGCGGGGGTGCCCGCGGCGGCCTGCGGGGCCTCGTCGAGCTCCAGGAGCCAGAGTTCGTTGGCCCCTTCGCGGAGCAGGGGCCCCGGCACGTACCACCGGTCCTGGGGTCCGGTGTTCCAGTAGCGGCCCAGGCCGCGGCCGTTGATCCAGGCGAAGCCGCGGGTCCAGCCGGGCAGGAGCAGGGCGGCGTCCCCGGGCCCGGTGACGGTGATCGAAGCGCGGTAGAGGCCGCGGGCTCCGGGCGGGGCGTCGGGGCGGCCGGGCAGGGCGCGGACCCGGTCGGCGTCCTCGAAGGCGTCCAGGCGCAGCGGGGTCGCGGAGATCCCGTGCAGGTACTGGCGTTCGTGGCGGACGCCGCCGGTGACGCCCTTGGTCTCGCCGAGGCGGGGGCCGTAGTTGACCCGGCCCAGGGATTCCGTCCACAGCTCGATCCGGGCCGGTCCGGCGACCGGTTCGGGGAGTTCGGGGCGGTCCTCGGTGAGGGTGCCGGCGCGGACCCCGTCCACGTACACGAGGGCCAGGTCGCGGAGTCCGCTGACCGTGAGGGGCAGGGGCGCGCGGGGGCCGGGGACGGTGAGGCGGTAGCGGACGAGGCCGCGGTCGACGTCGAGTTCCTCGAAGGTGGGTGGTGCGCCGTGGGTGGTCTCGGGGCCGCCGAGGCCGTCGAGGACGAGGTCGAGGGGGGTCCAGAGCGGGGCGCCGGCCTCGGCGGGGGCGGTCAGCGCGGGCGGGGCGGGCGGCGGCGGGGGCGGCGGTGCGGCGGCGTGGGGGCGGAGCACCGAGCGGAAGGCGTGGAACTTGGCGGTGGGGCGGCCGTACTCGTCGATGGGGGCGTCGTAGTCGTAGGAGGTGGTAACGGGCCGGAGGCGGCCGTCGTGGAGGGGGCCCTCGCGGTTGGCGCCGGCCCAGCCGTCCGGGTTGCTGCCGCCGTGGGCCATGTACAGGTTGACGGAGGCTCCGGTGGCGAGGACCTCCCGGAGTTCGGCGGCGGCCTCCTCGGGGTCGCGGCCGGTGTGCGGGGAGCCCCAGTGGTCGAACCAGCCGCACCAGAACTCGGCGCACAGCAGCGGGGAGCCGGGCCGGTGGCGGCGCAGGGTCTCGAAGGCCCCGCGGGCTCCGGAGCCGAAGTTGACGGAGGCCAGGACCCCGGGGAGGGAGCCGCCGGTGAGCATGTGGTCCTCGGGGCCGTCGGAGGTGAAGAGCGGGACGGTCACGCCGTGGCGGCGCAGGACGTCGGCGAGCAGCCGCAGGTACTCGGGGTCGCTGCCGTAGGAGCCGTACTCGTTCTCGACCTGCACCATGAGGACGGGGCCGCCGCCGGGGGTGTCGGCCTGCCGGGCGGTGACGTGCGGGAGGAGTTCGGCGAACCAGGCTTCGACGTGGCGCAGGAACTCGGGGTCGCGGGTGCGGACGCGCCGGCCGAGGGGGCCGGTCACCCAGTGGGGCAGGCCGCCGTTCTCCCATTCGGCGCAGATGTAGGGGCCGGGGCGGACCAGGGCCCGCAGTCCGCTCGCGTGCACCGCGTCGAGGAAGCGGCCGATCGCGCCGGGGTCGCGGTACCGGCCGGGGGACGGTTCGTGGAGGTTCCACGGGACGTACGTCTCCACGCAGTCGAGGCCGAGGGCGCGGAAGAGGGCGAGCCGGTGGGGCCAGTGGTCCTCGTGGACACGGAAGTAGTGCAGGGCGCCGGAGAGCAGGCGCACCGGCCTGCCGTCCAGCTCGAAGTGGTCGTCGCGCACGCGGAATCCGTTCACGACCGCCACCCTCGCCCTCTGGCGGGCGGGCGGTCCATGGACAAAGATCGTCGGTGCTTGGACGGGTGGGCCGGCGCGGACCCTCGGGAACGCCGTGCGGTGCCGGGCGGCCCCCGGGACGGGAGGACGGGGCGGGATGTACCACACCTGGATGCGCTATTTCACGCCCGGGCCGGTGCACCGGGGGCTGGGGCTGGTGTGCCTGGGGGTGGGTCTCCAGTACGGGGCGCTGCCGCCGGTGGGGCCGCGGACCCTGGACCATCACGTGGCGGTGGTGGTGTCCGCGGGGAGCGGTTGGTTCCGGCGGCCGGACGGGGGCCGGACCGCGGTGTCGGCGCCGGCGCTGCTGTGGCTGACCCCGGGGCGGGAGCACGCGTACGGGGCGGATCCGGTGGGCGGTTGGGACGAGTGCTTCGTGGACTTCGCGGGTCCGGCGGCGGAGACGTACACGGAGCTGGGGTACATCGAGCCGGACCGGCCGGTGGTGGCGCTGGGGGACGCGGAGGGGGCGCGGGCCGTGGTGGGGCGGATCGCGCGGGCCGCGCACCGGGGGAACCCGCTGTTGGAGGTGGAGACGAGCGCGGCGGTCCACGAGCTGCTGGTGGCGCTGCGGCGGGCGCGGGCCGACGCGGGGCCGGACGGGGACCCGGTGTTGCGGGCGTTGGCGCGGGACGCGTTCCTGCCGCTGTCGGTGGCGGAGCACGCGGCCCGGCACGGGTTGTCCCCGGCCGAGCTGCGGACGCTGGTGCGCCGGGCCTCGGGGTGCGGTCCGAAGGACTACCTGCTGGGGATCCGATTGGGCCGGGCCAAGGAACTGCTCGCGGCCACGGACCTGCCGGTGGCGGCGGTGGCCCGACGGGTGGGGTACGGGGATCCCGCCTACTTCTCGCGGCTGTTCACCCGGCGGGTGGGGACGGCCCCGGTGCGGTTCCGGGAGCAGCAGGGGCGGGCGGTGCCGGGCGGCTGGTCCCGGCGGATCCCGGATCCGGCCTGCCCGCCGACGCTGGGTCCGGCGGGTGCGGGGCCCTGAGGGGCGGGACGAGCGTGCGGGGCGGAGCACCGTGGGGAGCGGGGCGGCCATGGGGGGTGACGCCGCGGTCCGCGAGCTCGGCGCACCCGGTGGCGGGACCCGCCCGCCGGTCGCTCCCGGCCGTGCCCGATGATCTTGGAAGGCGGTGTGCGGGGGCCCCGGGACCGGGTGGGTGACCGCGCGGCCGCCGGGAGGTCACCGGGCCGGTCCCGACCGGTGGTGTAACAGAATGGACCCGGGAGGCGTCCACGGAGAAGGCAGAGCAGAGATGGCACGGATCGAGTTGCGGCCGCATCAGCGGGAGGCCGTGGACGCCGTGCTGCGCGCGTTGGGGCCGGTGGGGCCCGGGGCCCCGCCTCCCGGGGGGCTCCGCACCCAGGTCGTGATGGCCACCGGATCGGGGAAGACCTTCGTGGCCGCGCGGGCGGCGGAGGAACTGCGCGCCCGTCGGGTGCTCGTCCTGGTGCCCTCCCTGGACCTGCTCACCCAGTCCGCGGCCGCCTGGCGGGAGGCCGGACGACACGGTCCGGTGCTGGGCCTGTCCTCGTTGCGGGAGGCCGACACGGGTTTCCCGCACACCACCGGAGCCGAGGAACTCGCCGCGTGGTGCCGCCCGCTGAGCCGGTACACCGTGTTCGCCACGTACGCCTCGCTGGGGCTCGGGACGGTGGAGCGGGCACACCGGGCCGGGCTGCCCGGCTGGGACCTGGTCGTCGTCGACGAGGCGCACCGCACCTCCGGCCGGATCGGCAAGCCGTGGGCCGTGATCCACGACGACGCGCGGATCCCGGCCGCCCGACGGCTCTACATGACGGCCACGCCCCGGTTGTGGCAGGCAGGCGGGGTGCCCGAGGAGGGCTCTCCCGCGGCGGGGGGCGGCGCGGCGCGCGGGGGCCTGGTGGCCTCGATGGCGGACGACTCGGAGGGCCCGTTCGGGGCGGTCTGTCACCGGCTGAGCCTGTCGGAGGCCATCGACCGGGGCATCGTCGCCCCGTACCAGGTGGTGTGCGTGGACGTCACCGACTCCGCCTTCCAGGCCGCGCTGCTCCTGGGCGCGGACGCCCGCTCGGACGCGGTCCGGGGGGCCCGGCTGGCGGCCCTCCAGACGGCGGCGGTCAAGGCCGGCGCGGAGGAGGGGCTGCGCCGCACCCTGGTCTTCCACCACCTGACCCGGGAGGCGGAGGCCTTCGCGGCCGGGCTGCCGGAGGTGGCGCGGCGGTTGCACCGGGACGATCCGGCCGGGTTCGCCGACGGGGTGTGGGCGGACTGGCTGTGCGGGGAGCACCGGCCGCCGCGGCGGCGGCGGGTCCTGGGCGAGTTCGAGAGCGCCGGGCGGGCCTTCCTCAGCTCGGTGCGGGTGCTGGGCGAGGGCGTGGACACCCGGGCGTGCGATTCGGTGTTCTGGGCGGACCTGCGGGGGTCGATGCCCGACCTGGTGCAGGCCGTGGGGCGGGCGCTGCGGATCCGGCCGGGCGAGGGCAAGGTGGCCTCGCTGGTGGTGCCGGTGTTGCTGGGCCCCGGGGAGACCCCGGACTCCATGCTGTCCTCGCGGGCGTACGGGGACCTGGCGCGCCTGCTGGAGGCGCTGCGGGCGCACGACGCCCGGGTGGTGGAGGCGCTGGCGCAGCCCCAGGCCCGGGGTTCCCTCCAGGAGACGGGCCGGGGCCGGACGGAGGCCGCGCGCGGGCTCAGCGGGCCCGCCCGGGAGTTGTTGAAGTTCTCGGTGCCCCGGGATCCGGCGGCCCTGGCCGCGTTCATCAGCCTGCGGGTGCTGAGCCCGGAGAACACGCACTGGAACCGCGGGCTGCGGGCGGCGACGGGGTTCGCCCGCCGGGAGGGGCACCTGAAGGTGCCGTTCGGCTTCCGGACGGGTCCGGCCGGGGAGGACGGGCCGGCGGACCTCGCCGGTTTCCCGCTGGGCCAGTGGGTGGCGGACGCGCGCCGGGCGCACAAGCGGGGCCGGCTGTCGGCGGAGCGCACCGCGGCCCTCGACGCGCTGGGCATGGTCTGGTCGCACTTCGACGTGGCCTTCGAGGAGGGGCTGGCGGCGGCCGGGGCATGGGCGGCGGTCCACGGGCACCTGGCGGCGCCGCTGGACGCGACCTGGCAGGGGTATCCGGTGGGGACCTGGCTGAAGAACCATCGGGCGGCGGCGCGCCGGGACCCGGAGGCGCCCGGGGCGCTGGCCCCGGAGCGGCGCGAGGCCCTGGAGGAGATCGATCCGGCCTGGTGTCCGGGCTGGCCGGTGTCCTGGCAGCGGCGGTTCCGGCTGGTGCGGCTGCGGGTGGAGGCCGGCGAGCGGGTGCCGCACCGGCCGGGCGAGACCGTGGTGCAGGGCGAGGACCTGGGCGCCTGGGTGCAGGCGCAGCGGCTCGGCTGGGACGATCTGGCGCTCGCGCAGCGCTGGCTCCTGGAACACGTCCTGGAGATCGGTCCGGCGGCCCCGGCGGAACGGCCGGCGGCCCGGGTGCCGCATCCCGACAAGTGGGCGGCGAACCTGGCGGCGGCCCGGCGGTTCCGGGAGCGGGAGGGGCACCTGCGGGTGCCGCGCACGCACGTGGAGACCGTGGACGGGGTGGAGTACGGGCTCGGGTCCTGGATCGCGAACGCCCGCAGCCGGGCGGACCGGCTGACCACGGACCGGGTGGCGCAGTTGGACGAGCTGGGGATGCTGTGGACCGTCGGCCGCGGCGTGCGCGCCGGGCAGGGCCGCCGGCCCGGCGGACACGGATGAGCGGTCCGCGGGCGGCTGGAGCCGGGTGGGCCGGGGCCCGGTGGCGCGGGACGGCGCGCCGACCGGGCCGGGAGGCCGGCGTGGCGCTCAGCGGCCGCCGGAGACCCTGAGGATCGCGCCGGTGGTGTAGGAGGCGTCCGGGGAGAGCAGCCAGGCGATGGCCGCGGCCACCTCCTCGGCCCGACCGGCGCGGCCGAGCGGGATGCCCGCCGCCGCGCGGGCCGGCCGGTCCGGGTCGCCCATCGTCGCGTGCATGTCCGTCTCGATGATGCCGGGGGCGACGGCGTTGACCCGGATGCCGTCGGGGGCGAGCTCCTTGGCCAGGCCCACGGTGAGGGCGTCGGTGGCCGCCTTCGTCGCGGCGTAGTGGACGTAGTCGCCCGGACTGCCGAGGGTGGCCGCGGCGGAAGAGACGTTCACGACGGCCCCTCCCCCGGTGACGGCCAGGTCCCGGGCGGCCCGACGGCAGCACAGCAGGTAGCCGAGGAGGTTGACCTCCGTCACCCGGCGCAGGTCCTCGGTGCGGGCGTCCGCGAGCCGGCCCAGCGGCCCGGTCACGCCCGCGTTGTTGACCAGCCCGGTCAGGGGGCCGAGCGCGGTCGCGGCGGTGTCGAAGAGCCGTTCCACGTCGGCCTCGCGCGCGGTGTCGGCGCGCACGGTGACGCAGCGGGCGCCGGCGGCGCGCACGGCGGCCGCGGTCCGCTCGGCGGCCTCCTCGTCACGGACGTAGGCGAGTGCCAGGTCGTGGCCGTCCGCGGCGAGCCGCAGACAGGTCGCGGCGCCGATGCCGCGGCTGCCGCCCGTGACCAGGGTGACCGGACGCCACCCGGTCCCCGACTCCCGGAGTCGTGGTGCTCCTTCTGATCGCGCCGACCGCCGCGGGTGTCGTTCCGTCATGTGTTCCGCCTTCCGTCCGTCCTCGGACCGGGGTGTCCGGTGTCCGGCCCCCAGTCTCCGGGGCGGGGCCGGGCGGTCCGGCGGCGGGCCGCCCTCAGGAGGCCAGGGGCAGGCCCTCGGTGAGGCGGAAGGCGCCCTGGTCACGGTGGACGTATCCCTCGTGGCTGAGGGTGCGCAGCAGGTGGTACGTGGTCGGCAGCGGGATGCCCGTGAGACGGGAGAGGCGCTTGGCCGTGATCGCCCCCTCCGCGTGCAGGGCCTCCACGATGCGCAGGGCGCGCTGCACGGAACCGATGAGCGTCGGGTTGGTGTCCTTCGGGCTGTGATCGGCGTCAGTGTCGGTGTCCATGAGGTCCATGAGGTCTCCCCTGACGTGAACGGACTGTCACCACCGGGTCGTTGCGGCCCGGCGTCATAGCCCATGTAAGCCCTTGAGGAGGGCCGAGACCAGCGGACTCGCGCACATCTGACCCGAAGATCGTCTCATGCAACGCCCGGCCGTCGACCAGGCCGGGGGCGGGGAGGGGACGGCCCCCGGGGGTGCGCGGCGGTCTCCGGCCCGGCGCGGGGCACCGGTTCAGCGGGGCTCCGGCGCCGGCGCCGTCAACTCCTTGCGGTAGGCCGTGCCGGGGCGGCCCGCCACGGTCGCGGGGCCGGTGATCGCGAACCCGGCCCGCAGCAGCACCCGTTGGGAGGCGGTGTTGTCCTCCGTGGTGACGGCGGTGAGGTGGGTCAGCCCGTAGTCCTCGGCGGCCCTCACGCAGATCCGGCGCACGGCGGCGGTGGCCAGGCCGCGTCCCGTGGCGCGCTCCGCGAGCCGGTAGCCGAGTTCGGCGCCACCGTCGGCGAGGTCCACGAGGTTGATCCGGCCGAGGACCGCGCCGTCCGCGTCGAAGAGCAGGTGGAACCGGCAGAGCCCGGCCTCCTGCTCGGCCAGGAGGGCGGCGTGCCGTTCCGCGAAGGAGGCGAAGTAGGCGTCGCCCCGGTCCGGCACGGAGGCCGCGAACCAGGCGCGGTTCTCCCGTTCGAAGGCGAGCAGCGCGGCCGCGTGGCCGGCGGCGAGCCGGACCGGCTCCGCCTCCCGGTACCCCGCCGTGCCCGCCCCGCCGTCGGGGGCCCCGCCCGTGGTCGTTGCGCCCGTCATCCCGCGTCCCCTCCCCCGTGGGTCCGGCGCTCCCGGACCGCGGTCATGATCGCACGGGCGGGCGGCGCCGTCCGGGGCCCCGGATGGTTGACTGGGGAGCATGAGTGACCTGTTCATCAAGATCTGCGGGCTGCGCACGGAGCGCGACCTGGACACCGCGGTGGAAGCCGGCGCGGACGCCGTCGGCTTCGTCTTCGCGGAGAGCCCGCGGCGGCTGGACGCCGACACGGCCCGGCGGCTGGCTGCGCGGGTGCCCGCGGAGGTGCTGACCGTGGGGGTGTTCCGCGGGCAGTCCGTGGCCGAGGTCCGCGCCCTCACCGAGGACAGCGGGATCCGGGCCGTGCAGTTGCACGGGGACGAGGCCCCCGCCGAGTTCGCCGCGCTCCGCGCGCCGGGCCGCACGCTGGTCCGGGCGGTGGCCGTGGGCGCCCCGGAGCTGCGCTGCGGGGAGTTCGGCGAGGACCTGCTGCTGGTCGACGCGCCGGACCCGGGCTCCGGCAAGCCGTGGAACTGGGCCTCGGGCGAGTTCCCCCGCCCGGAGGGCCGCTGGCTGCTGGCGGGCGGCCTGAGCCCGGACAACGTGGCCGAGGCGGTGCGCACGGTCGGCCCCTGGGGCGTGGACGTGTCCAGCGGGGTGGAGAGCAGCCGCGGGGTGAAGGATCCCGAGCTGATCCGCCGCTTCCTGACGGCGGCCCGCGCTCCCCGCTGACCCCCTTCCCCTCCGGAGCGCGTCCGGGCGGCCGGGGCACCGGCGCCCCGGCCGCCCGCGCCGGTCAGCGGGGCGCCGTCGGGGCCCGGCCGAGGCCCGGAGCGGTGGAGCCCGCCCGGGGTCCGGCCTCCGGGCCGGCGCCGGCCCGCAGCGCCCAGGCGCAGCCCGCGCCCAGCAGGGCCAGGACCGCCCAGGGCAGGGCGGGCAGGCCCGCTCCCCGGGCCGCGTCCAGGGCCGCTCCGGTGACCAGGTTCCCGAGGGTGATGCCGATCCCGCAGACGGTGTTGTAGAGGCCGTAGTGGGTGGCGACCAGACGGTCCCCGGCGAGCCGGACGATGGTGTCCATCTCGAAGGGGTAGGCCGTCATCGTGCCCCAGGCCAGGAGCAGCGCCGAGAGCACGGCGGGGACGGCCGCCAGGGTCCAGCGGCCCGGGCCGGGCCCCGGCACCGGGACGGCGGCCACCGCGAGCGGCGGCAGGAAGGCCGCCCCCATCAGCAGCAGTCCCCGGACCAGGGCCCGCCGGGGCTCGTGACGGGCCTTGCAGCGGGCCGTGACCCGGGTCTGGAAGAGGACGGTGGCCAGCCCCGACGCCACGAACAGCGCGGCGGTGACCGCGGTCCCGGCGGTGCCCTCCCCCGCGACCCGGCGGACCTCCAGCGGCAGCGCCAGGTACACCTGGAAGGTCAGCACGTACGAGCCGCTCATGGCCGCCGCGAACAGCAGGAACCGCGGGTCGGCGAGGATGCCGCGCCATTCCGCGAGGACCCCGGCCCGTTCCCCGGCGCCGTGCGCGCCGCCGCGGGCGGGCAGCGCGGCCAGTTGGACGGCGCCCAGCACGGCGAACACGGCCGCCGCGACCAGGCAGGTGGGCCGGAAACCGGCTCTGACCAGGACCATTCCCACCAGCGGGCCGAGCAGGATGCCCGCTTGGTAGAAGACGTTGAACAGGGCGAAGGCGTCCACCCGGCGCTCCTCGCCGGCGGCCTCGGCCAGGTAGGCGCGGACCGCCGGGTTGAAGAGGGCGCCCGCGAAGCCGGTGGCGGCGGAGGCCGCGATGAGCGCGGGGACGGACGTGGCCAGGCCGAGCACGGCGAAACCGGCCGTGCGCAGCAGCAGTCCGGCCACGATCAGCGGCTTGTAGCCGAGTCGGTCGGCGAGGGTGCCGCCGATCAGGAACATGCCCTGCTGGCTGAAGTTCCGTACGCCCAGGACCAGTCCGACCAGCCAGCCCGCCAGACCGAGCCCGCCGGAGAGGTGCGCGGCCAGGTAGGGCATCAGCATGTAGAAGCCGAGGTTGATGGTGAACTGGTTGATCAGGAGGAGCTGTACGGCCCGGTCGTGGGCGAGGAACTGGGCGCGGGCGGAGGTCATCGGGTGCCGCCCGCGGGCAGCTCGGCGCCGCCGGGCCGCTCGCCCGGCCCCTCGCCGGCAGGGTCGGCGTTCCGGCCTTCCGTGCGGGCTTCCGTGCGGGCTCCGACGGGTTCTCCGGCGGGGTCCGGTCGACGGTTCGCGACGGGGTCGAGGACCCGGGCGCAGCGGGTCCAGCGGGTGACCTCGCGCTCGGTCGGGTCGGCGATCTCGTCCGGGTCCTCGGCGGGAGCCGCGCCGAGGAGGCCGTGCCCGGTGCAGTAGGCGTCGTCGTAGACGGTTTCGAGGTAGCGCTGCGGGCCGTCGGGGAAGACGGCGGCGATCCGGGTGGAGCGGGGCAGGGTGCGGGCCAACCAGCCCGCGACCAGGGCCACCGCGCCCACGCTCCAGCCGCCGGTGGCGTAGTGCGAGGAGGCCAGCCGACGGCAGGCCCACACGGCCTCGGCGGGCGCCACCCAGTGGACCTCGGCGAAGCCGGGGTAGTCCACGTTCCCGGGGTGGATGCTGGAGCCGAGCCCGCGCATCAACCGGCTGCGGGCCGGCTGGCCGAAGATGGTGGAACCCACCGTGTCCACGCCCACGAGCCGCAGGTCGGGCTGGAGCCCGCGCAGCACCCGGGAGATGCCCGCGGAATGGCCGCCGGTGCCGACGCTGCACACGAGGACGTCGATGTGCCCGAGCTGGGCGGCGAGTTCGAGGGCGAGCGGGGTGTAGGCGGCCACGTTGTCGGGGTTGCCGTACTGGTCGGGGCACCAGGAGCCCGGTGCGGCGGCGAGGAGTTCGGCGACCCGGTCGCGCCGGGCCTGCTGCCAGCCGCCGGTGGGGTGCGGGGTGCCTACCACATCCACCCGGGCCCCGTACGCCACGAGGAGCCGGTGCATGGAGGGTTCCAGACCCGGGTCGGTGACGAGGGTGACGGGATGTCCGTGGACCAGGCCCGCGAGGGCCAGGCCCAGGCCGAGGGTGCCGCTGGTGGACTCGATGACGGGCCGCCCCGGGCGCAGGTCCCCTCGGGCCCGGGCCCGCTCGACCATGTGCAGGGCCGGGCGGTCCTTGATCCCGCCGGGGTTGAAGCCCTCCAACTTCGCCCAGAAGCCCCGGTCGGGTCCGCTGAAGGGGGCGGAGACCCGCAGGACGGGGGTGTTGCCGACGAGTCCGGCCAGTCCGGAGGGGCCGGGGTGCGGGGTGCCGTGGAGGGGCTCGGCGGGGGCGACGTGGCGGGTGTACGGGGAGAACGGCGGGTACGGGCGGGTCCGGGCGGGGTGACGGGCCGGGGCCGACGGGGCGGCGGCGGAGGCGGTGCCCGTGGACGGGGTGGAGGGCAGCGGAGGGTGCATGGTCTCGCTCTCGGTTCGGTGCGGATGCCGTGCTGGTGCCGTGGAGGGAGCGGCCGGGCGGGTGGGGACGGGCGGGCGGGCGCGGGCCGCCGGGCCGCGGGTGCGGCCGGTCGCGCGTGCGCTGCCGTGGGGGCGGGTCCGCGAGCGCTCCGGGCGCCCGGACCCCGTGGGGCGGGACGTCGGCCGCCCGGTCGGTGCGCCGGGGCGCCGAAGCGCCGGAGCGCCGGAGGGAGAAGCCCGCCGGGTCGCCTGCGCCGTCGGAAGCAGCCCCGTGCCCGGCGGCTGTCACCCCGGCGGCTCCGGACGCGGGCCGACGGGTGCGGTGCCGCAGGGCGTCGCGACCGGGCGGACGGACGGGGCCCGGTACCGGCCGGACGGGTGGTGCGGCGGGCGGCGCGGGCACCGGAACGGGCGCGAACGGCCCGCCCGGGTCCCCGGCGCGCGGAGGTGGACCGCCCCCGGTCCCGGGAAGGGGCCTACTGGCGCAGCACCGCCGAGCGGGCGGCGTGGTCCGCCGGGGCGCCGAGCCCGCCGGTCTCGACCGCGGCGCGGGGCCCGGTCGGGGGGCCTGCGGGGCCGGGGCGGGCCGCCGGGGGCAGGGCGGGGCGTTCCGGCCGATCGAGGCCGGGGCCCGGCTGGGGCTGCCCGAGGGCGCAGCTCTCCTGCGCGTGGACGGTGCCGTGCCCGCCCCGGTGGTCCCGGTGGCCTTCGCCGACGGGGCCGGACGCGGCCGAGGGGACCGCGTCGGAGCGGGCGGCGGTGCCGGGGGCGGGCCCCGCGGGAGGGCGGGCGACCGGCCCGGACGGCACGGTGGGAGCACCGGGGCAGGGCAGCCCGGTCACGGCTTCCGCGACAGTGGCCGCCGCGGCGGAGGACAGGTGCGCGGACGCCGCCCCGGGCACCACGGCGTGGGTGAGGAGCACGGCGAGCACGAGCAGCACGGCCGTGCGGACGGCGGAGGCCGGGGGCCGTTCGCCCCGCGGGTGTCGCGGGCTCCGGAACCCCGGCACGAATCGGAGGACATGCCTCCGAGTGGTGCGGTTCCGTGATCCGTCCGTCATCACGCCGTGATCCTAACCCCGGCCCCGGCCCGTGCCGCCACCCTCGCCCGCGCCACCCGTCGCATACAAGTCACCTTCCGGACCGGCCCCGTCGCGGGCGGATTCCAGCAGGTAGGGCACGTCGATGACGGTCACCCCCGGGGTGAACAGCAGCCGGGCCTTCAGGCGCAGGGCGTTCTGGTTGTGCAGCGGCTGCTCCCACCAATGGCCGACGATGTACTCCGGGATCACCACCGAGAGGACGCCCGCGGGGTCCTGCCCGGCGAGCTCCTGCACATGGCCGAGAATCGGTCCGACCACCTCCCGGTACGGGGAGTGGAGGATCTTCAGGGGGACGTCCACGGCGTGCTCCTCCCACTGCGCGCGGAGCCGGGCCACCTCCTCCTCGTCGGCCGCCACCGTCACCGCGGTCAGCGAGTCCGGCCGCAGCGCCTTCGCGAAGCCGAGGGCCTTCAGGGTGGGGGCGTGCACGGCGGCCACGAGCACCACCACGTGGTGGCGGGCCGGGGTGCGGGGCCGGGCCGCGGCGGGCACCGCCACCTCCCGCGCCACCTCGTCGTAGTGGCGCCGCACCCCCTTCATGCCGACGAAGAGCAGCGGCATCGCGATGATGACGAGCCAGGCCCCGTGCGTGAACTTGGTGATGAGCACGATGACCAGCACCACCGAGGTCATCACCGCGCCGACGGCGTTGATGGCGCGGCTCCGGTGGATCCGCTTGCGTTCGGTCACCGGGGTGGCGGGCGAGGCCAGCTCCTTGCCCCAGTGCCGGACCATGCCCGCCTGCGAGAGGGTGAAGGAGACGAAGACGCCGATGATGTAGAGCTGGATGAGGCGGGTCAGGTTGGCGTCGAAGACGACGATCAGACCGATCGCGGCGAGGGCCAGCAGCACGATGCCGTTGGAGTACACGAGGCGGTCGCCGCGGTTGGCGAGCTGCCGGGGGGCGTACTTGTCGCGGGCGAGGATGGACGCCAGCATCGGGAAGCCGTTGAAGGCGGTGTTCGCGGCCAGCACCAGCACCCCGGCGGTCACCGCCTGGAGCAGGTAGAAGAGGAAGTGCCAGTCGCCGAAGGTGGCCCGGCCGATCTGGGCCAGCGCCGTGGAGGTCGGGGTGCCGGGAGCCAGGCCGAGCTCGGTGGGGTCCTCGGCCACGTGCACCCGGTAGACCATCGCCAGCACCGTGATCCCGGCGAACATGCTCACCGACAGCACGCCCATCATGGCCAGGGTGGTGGCGGCGTTGCGGCTCTTCGGCTTGCGGAAGGCCGGTACGCCGTTGCTGATGGCCTCCACCCCGGTCAGGGCCGTGCACCCGGAGGCGAAGGCGCGCAGCGCCAGGAGGACCACGGCCAGTCCGGTGTACTCGCTGACCTCCTGGATGGGCAGGTCGGCGGACTCGGCGCGGATGGTGGCGCCGGTGGCCAGGCGGACCGCCGCGAAGGCGAACATGACGTAGATGACGAGCACGAACCCGTAGGTGGGCAGCGCGAAGATCCGGCCCGACTCGCGGACCCCGCGCAGGTTCATGACGGTGAGCAGGGCCACGAAGCCCACCGACAGCAGCACCTCGTGGTCCCCCAGCGAGGGGATCGCCGAGGTGATGGCGGCGACCCCGGAGACCACGGACACGGCGACGGTCATCACGTAGTCGACGAGCAGGGCGCTCGCCGCGGTGAGGGCGGCGTTCGGGCCGAGGTTCTCCGCGCTCACCACGTACGCCCCGCCGCCGCCCGGGTAGGCGTGGCAGGTCTGCCGGTAGGAGGCGATCACCACGATCAACAGGAAGACGATGGCGGCCGCGGCGTACCAGGCGAGGTGGAGGAGGGCCACCCCACCGAGCGCCAGGATCAGCAGGATCTCCTCGGTGGCGTACGCCACCGAGGAGAGGGGGTCGCTGCAGAAGATGGGCAGGGCGAGCCGTTTGGGCAGCAGGGTCTCCCCCAGGCGGGCCGTGTCCAGCGGCTCGCCCACCAGCACCCGCTTCGGATTGAAAGGCCTCATTCGGGAATGATCAGCGCATTCGCACCCTTCGCCTCGTTGTGACACACGGGCAGGGGCCCGCGGCCCGAGCGGACCGTCACCCTCACCCCTCGGTGAGCTCCTCGACCCGGTGGGCCAACCACAGGTCGTGCCGGGCGCTGGGCGATCGGAGCAGCGAGCGTCCGAGGACGGCCTCCAGCCGGGTGAGCCGCTTGCGGGCGCCCGGTACGGAGAGCCCCAGGGCCGCCGCGGCGGCGGTGAGCCGGGCCTCGTGGGCCAGCCAGACCCGCAGCGTCTCGCGGGCCCCGGGCGGTGCTTCGTCCCCGGTCAGCGGGGCCAACAGGCCCCGGGACCAGGCGACGAGGTCGGGGTGGCGCAGGACCTCGTCCAGCGCGGCCGGGCCCGGGCCGCCCCCGTCCGCGGACGGTTCGGCGGGGCCGGCGGGGGTGAGGCGCAGGGCCAGGGACAGGGCGGCCTGGTCGGCCAGCCCGCCGAGGTCCGCGCCCAGCACCTCCTCGATCTGCCTGAGCCGGCCGGACAGCGTGTTGCGGTGCACCTTGAGCAGTCGGGTGGCGTGCGAGGAGAAGTTCAGCCAGGCGTGCAGGGTGGCGCGCAGCTCCTGGGCGCCCGGGTCCTGGGGGCGGCGCGGCCGGTGCCCGTGCAGGGGGGCCAGCCGCCGGCGGGCCCAGTCGGCCCCGGCCCGGTGCGCGGCCAGCGCCAGTTCGGGGCCCGAGCCGAAGCGGGCGTGCCGCTCCGGGCGACCGCGGGCCACGGCGAGGGCGTGGAAGGCCTGGGTGTAGGCGGCGGGCGCCTCGCGCAGCGGTACCCGCTCGCTGACGCCGACGGCGCTGTCCGCGTCGGCCGCGGACAGCGCCTCGGCCAACGGGTCCCGGGCGGGTCCGGGCCGCCCGGCGGGTCCGCCCACCGGGTCCTCCGGCACCATGGCGATCAGGTGCCCCACGTACACCGGGCAGCGCACGATCCAGGCCCGGCCGCCCGTCAGTTCCTCGCAGAGCCGGGTCACTTCGGCCCGGCGCCCTGGTCGGACCTCGACCACGTACATGCGGAACGGGTCGGGCAGCCCGGGAGTGAGGGCCTCCGCCACCTGGTGGGCGGTGGACACCCGGCCGTTCATCAGCAGGTGCAGCACCGCCTCCCGGGACCGGGACTCCGCGAGCGCGGCCCGCTCCGACCGACGGCCCGCGTCCTCCGCGCGCAGGGCCAGGGCCAGGGGTACGGCGCTGTCGGCGAGCAGGGCGCGCAGCGGGGGCGGACACGGGCCGGGCAGAACGGCCGCCAGGGCTCGGCCCCGGGCGAGGTCCGCGGGTTCCTCCAGGGCGTACAGCAGTACGGAGCCCCCCGCGGCGTCCAGGACCGCGGAGCGGACCCCACGGGTCGTCAGTTCGGCGGCTCCGCCCGCGAGCAGGGCCGCCGCCGCGGGGGCGGGTCCGGCGGGGGATCCGTCGAGGACGGTCCCGTCGGGCCCGACGAGCCCCGTCCAGCCGCCGGTCCGTGCGGCCAGCCAGCGCAGCAGCGCGGCCGAGCCCCCGGTCAGGGCCAGCCGCTGGGCGCGGAGCAGGTCGTCGGCGCGGTCGGGTCGGGTGACGGGCGCGTGCGGAATGGCTGTCGCTCCTCGGTGTCCGGTGGGCGGCCGGGCTCCCCGCCCCCGCTGCTCGGATTCAACCACCGCCGGGAGACTGTGCGCTGTGATACCGGTCTCGCCGGGCCACTGGGCGGAACGAACCCTGCGCGGGCGGCCCCGCCCGCCTAGGTTGGTGCCTGCCGGGAGGACGGCGGCGGGAACGGCTGCACGGGGTGCACCCGCACGTCCACAGGGGATCCCGGCGGCGGGAGCGGCGGGGACCCGGTGCGCGAGAGCACCACGGGGGTGCACCGGGCCCCTTCCCTCCCGCCGACGCGCC